>CANRHM010000041.1 GCA_947630415.1 uncultured Bacilli bacterium
GGTTCTGTGAGGGGCAGTGAGGCTAGCCTTTCACTTAAAGAAAAAGAGAGGTGAAGTCGAGACCTGCCTACTCGACACAAAAAATGACAAAGAAAAAGAAAGAAAATAAGAAACAGGAAAATAAAAAACAAGATATTAATGAATACAATAATATGCGATTAAAGAAAATTTTAAAAATTATTGGACTTATTTGCTTAGGAATTATTTTAATAGAAGGTATTCTATTTGTGATTATGCAATATCAAAGAGAACAGAATACAACTTATTATGAAGCATTTAGTATGGTAGATGTCGATGGAGAGAACCGTATTGTGGTAGGCAGCAGTGATTTCCGTTATAGTTCAAAGTACGACTATACTAATGGTATTGAAAAAGGACGTCTTGCTAAGTATGATAAGGATAATAAACTCTTATGGGAAGTCATGTATGACGATGGACAAAACTCTTCCTTTGGTGCTGTTAAAAAGATAGATGATGGTTATCTTGTCGCAGGAAGTGCTGAATTAACAGATTATGAAAAAGAAAACAATATTCGTGAAGCTTTATTTATTAAATACGATTTAGACGGAAACAAAGTTTGGGAAAAACATTATAAGACTTTATCTAATTCTAAATTCTTAGATATTTTAGTAGAAGACGATGGCTATGTAGTAATTGGTCAAAGTATTTATGAGAACCTTGAAATTGGAAACCATACAACGGGTGGAGGTATCATTGTTAAATATGACTCTAATGGTGAAGAAGTATGGGCAAGCAATTATGGTGGAAACAAATCAGGTATCTTTAGTGCCATTGCCAAAGCTAAGAATGGTTATGTGGTTGTAGGAAAGGATTCGAAGGATACGGGAATTACCGCTTTCTATGATGAAAAAGGAAATCGTAAATGGGTACGGAATTACAGTTATACGGATTCGGATGGATTTAAAGATGTTATTGTAAAAGATAATAATATTTATGTCTTTGGTAGTAAAAAGGTCTGGACCGATACCGGAGATGAAGAGTTAGATGCACAAAGAAATACGACTAATACCGATGCTCTTGTAGTTAAGTATAATACCGATGGAAAACTTCTTTTTGAAAAAACTTTTGGTGGAAGTAACTACGAACGTTATCAAAGTGCTTATTTAGTAGGGGATACTTTCTATGTAGTAGGTCATTTTACTTCGCATGATACGGAATTAGAAAATCCAAGTGATGAAGAAGATGAAATGACAGGATTAATCGTTAAAATGGATTTAAATGGTGAAATTCTAGATAAAAAAGCTTATGGTGGAAAGAATGACGACAATATCCTATACTTGACGATGGAAGAAGATCATTTATTAGCAGTAGGACATTCTAGAAGTAATGATCGTGATTTAGCAAAATCAGGTCATAATGGAAAAGATTACCAAGGATGGATCTTTACGTTAGATAAATAAAAAAAGGAGGGTAACCTCCTTTTAACATAGTTCTTTTTTGATAACAGAAGCAAGATAGTTAGCTTGCTTTTTAATTTCGTCTTCATCTTTTCCTTCGATCATTACTCGAATTAGGTTTTCGGTTCCAGAAGGACGTACTAAGACGCGACCTTGATCTTTTAAAATATTTTCCACTTCTTTAATCGCCTCTTGAATGATGGAATTGGTAAGATATTTTTCTTTTCCTTCTTTGGCTACTTCGACGTTAATTAAAACTTGTGGATATTTAGTCATGACTTCTTTTAATTGACTTAATTTTTGCTTAGTTTCACTCATAATGTTTAGCACTTGTAGGGAAGTAAGTTCACCATCCCCTGTTGTAGCAAAGTCTTTAAAGATGATGTGACCACTTTGTTCACCACCTAAATGGTATCCTTTTTCATTCATTCTTGCTAAAACGTATTTATCTCCTACTTTAGTGCTTTCAAAATGAATGTTTTCACTTTCACAAAACTTGATAAAGCCAAGGTTACTCATAACGGTTCCTACGATGGTATCATTTATAAGTTTTCCTTTATTTTTTAAATGTTTTCCAACAATTGCCAAAATGTAATCGCCATCGACTTCATTTCCTTGGTCATCAACTAAAATACAACGATCGGCGTCTCCATCGTAAGCAATACCAATGTCGTAGCCTCCTGCTTTAACTTTTTCTTGTAGTATTTCAATGTGGGTAGAACCTGCCTGATGGTTGATATTGTAGCCATCTGGTTGATCATTGATAAAGTCCACGTTTGCATTTAAAGAGTGGAAGAGGTCTTGAGCGGTCTTATAGGTCGCGCCATTCGCTGTATCGACTAATATTTTAATGGAATCAATTTTATTCTCAATCGATGATTTTAAATGTTCGATATATTCTTGTTCTCCTTTTTCTAAAACGAAGTAATTACCTACTTTATTTACTTCTTGATTGTTTTGATGATGCGTTAGTTCTTCTTCGATAGCTTCTTCTAACTCTTCACTTAGTTTGATTCCTTCATCTGTAAGCACTTTAATGCCATTATATTCGGCTGGATTATGGCTTGCAGAAATAACGATTCCACCATCCATTTGATGCTTAGTAATCAAATAGGCAATGGCAGGGGTAGGGAGTACGCCTACATCATAGACATGGCTTCCTTCACTTAGGATACCCGCAATGACGGCATGAGATAACATATCTTTAGAAACTCTTGTATCCGATCCAATGATGAAAGAAAGTTCTTCTTTCTTTTTCTCTTTTTTTAAGACATGGACCATACATTTTCCAAGATTTAAAGCAAGATCGCCTGAAAGTTCTTTATTAACTAATCCTCTTGCTCCATCGGTTCCAAATATTTTACCCATGTTGTAAAACCTCTTTTCTGACTAACGTATCTTTATCTTTCATAATCATATAAGAAGGAATAATGCCTCTTACTGAAGTTAAGGGATAAATAGTTGAGTGAACTCCCACGATGGTTCCAGGATTTAAAACACAATTGCAACCAACTTCTACATAGTCTCCTAAAAAGGCTCCTACTTTTCGTAAATTTGTAGATAGAGGTGGATTACTTTTAATAACGACATCCGTTTTGTCGCTTTTTAAATTGGAAATAATAGCACCTGCTCCCAAATGAGCATGACTTCCTAAAATAGAGTCTCCGACATAATTAAAATGTGGAACTTGGACATCGTCGTAGAGAAGAACATTCTTAAGTTCTGAACTATTTCCTACCACACATCTTTTTCCTACCACTACTTTTCCTCTAATATAAGCATGGGGCCTTATTTCACTATCTTCATCAATAATGCAAGGTCCTATAATGGTAGATGAAGGATCTACTTTGGCACTTTTATGAATCCAAATATTTCCTTCTTTCAATAGATAGTCACTTCCTAATGTTTTTCCTTTTTCCGTAATGTAATTTTCAATTTCGGTAAGTACTTCATAGGGATAAGTAAATGATTGAACAAAGTCATCTACTAGACTATCATGCGTTAAAAATAAATCTTTATTTAACATACTTCTATCCTTTCTTATTACTATGATTATAGCATATTCCATTTAGAAATAGAAGTGACGTATTTAGACAAAAAAATATCCACGGGAATTTATCAGTTTTGAAACTTTACATTGTTCTTCTGTCCTTTATTTATAAGGATTTTCTTGTCAAATTTTAATTTTATTTTTTGAGTACATAAAGAGTACTATTGAATTTTTAATTTTTTTATATTATCATTAGGATAGAAATTACAATTTTCATGCATAAAATCAGGTAATAAGAGTATTTTTTTATATTATATAGAAAAATGTATTTGCGTACTCACTTTTTTGTTTGTTTGAAAATCTCTCAAATCCTTATATTCAAAGGGTTTGGAAGATTTTTTTTGATTAAAACTGATAAATTCAGGATTATAGCATATTCCATTTAGAAATAGAAGTGACGTATTTAGACAAAAAAATATCCACCTTGAGGTGAATATTATTTTCTACTTGTTATAGAACTCAACGATTAATGTTTCATCAATATCTGCATTTAGTTCGTTACGTTCAGGTAGTCTTACATAAGTTCCTACTTTTTTAGCATCATCGAATGTTACAAATTCAACACGATTGGTAGTAGCTTCTAATGAAGCAAGTGCTGCTTTGTGGTCTTGTGACTCATTCTTAAGTGCGATAGTAGAACCTACTTTAACACGATAAGATGGGATATCAACTTTCTTTCCATTAACGGTGATGTGTCCATGGTTTACTAATTGACGAGCAGCTCTTCTTGTTCTAGCAAAACCTAAACGGTATACTAAGTTATCAAGACGAGATTCAAGTAATTGTAAGAAATTTGTACCTGTAACACCTTTCATCTTGTTGGCTTCTTCGAAAGTGTTTCTGAATTGTCTTTCAGTAAGACCATACATGAATTTAACTTTTTGTTTTTCTTTTAACTGTACTCCGTATTCAGAAAGTTTTCCATGACGATCTTGTCCATGTTGACCTGGTCCATAAGGACGACGAGCTAATTCTTTACCTGTTTCTAAAGTTGAAAATCCAACACGACGTGCTTGTTTGTAACTTGGTCCTGTGTATCTAGCCATTTTTCTTTTTCCTCCTTCAATGTTTTTTTCATAAACCTTGAAATGCTATTTTCTCTAAGTTTAGGGAGTTCTTTTTGAAGAGTTTCACCTAAACAGCCTAGGGTACTTCTCACTGTAAAGAACACATTAAACTTTTTAAAATAGTGCTGTTCAACGAATATGCACTTTAAATTATATGCGAAAGGACGTACTCTTGTCAAGTTTTTTAGTGATTGCGTAGGAAATTCTAGAGTAGAAGTTTTTGGATAAAATAGCTTATCATATATAAATAAGAAAAAAAACAAGAGGTAATAGGATTAGACCATTTTATCGGTTCTAACAAAATGCTATCTCTTTATAGATGAACGTTTTGCTAGCATCAGTAAAACGTTGAGAATCATTTTTCCCACTTTGGGAAAATGATATAGGTTTCAAAAGGTTTTAGAAAATAAAATAATTTTTTATAAAAAGTTAACAATTAAATCCTTTATTTTAAAAGGTTTTTGTTTTTCTTTTTAATTTTTTGTTAAAAAGATGTTGACAAACTATTTTGTTTTTAATATAATGTTAGTAACAAGCAAGAAAACTTGTTAAAATTTACAGTTTTGATATTAATAAAATGTTAAAAAGAAAGGAAGATATTATGTTATTAAAACTAAACAAAGAAACAACGATTGAGTTACTCGAAAAATATTATAAGGAGATGGGAATGAATGGAGAAATAAAGATATCGGTTACTAAGACTCAAGACTATTTTGAAACAATGGACATGGCTTTAGTCAATATCGTCTTATCGGGAAATATGAATGTACTAGGAAAATTAACATCTTATGAAAAAAGACTTACTGATAAAGAAGTGAAAGAAGCCATTGTCTTTGTATTATCAAACGATGGCTATGAGGTATCTAGTGTTGATATCTTATCTGGAATAAGAAAACAAACTACTGGATATGGCATGATGGAAACAACGGATTTTGTTCCATACTTTGACGGAATAGAAGTCAAAGTAAAAGAAAATAATAAAGTTTTTCAAAAAAGAGGAGGAAAATATAATGGAAAAAATTAAAAACTTAAATGTATATGAAAACTTATTTATTGTTGTTGACATGGTTAATGGTTTTACGAATGAAGGAGTATTACACGATACAGAAATTAATAAAGTTATTCCTAGACAACTAGAACTTATTAAAGAAGCAAAAAATAAAGGAGCTTTGATTATTTGGGTTAAAGATACACATACGAAAGAATCGACCGAGTTTAAGCGTTTTGGAAATACGCTTCATTGTATCGAGGGAACAAAGGAAGCAGAACTGGTTCCAGAACTTGCCCCTTATGAGAAAGATGGCCTTGTCGTAAAGAAAAATTCCACTAGTTTCTTTGTAGCACCAGGATTTGAAGAAATCTTAAAAGGATGTGTCAATTTAAAGAAAGTAGAAGTCGTCGGATGTTGTACTGATATTTGTGTAGTAAATGGAGTACTTCCTATGATGAACTATTTTGATCAATACAATCGTGATATTGAAGTAGTAGTCCATGAAGATGCGATTGCAACCTATGGTGGACCAAATCACGATAGAACGGTTTATGAAAATGCTGCCAAGTTGTTATTAAAACAACAAGGGGCAAAATTAGTAAGAAAGAATTAATAAGAAAAGAGGAAAGAATATGAAAAATAATACTTTAATGACGGATTTTTACGAACTCACGATGGCACAAGTTTACTTTAATGAGGGAATGAAAGATGACATGGCTTATTTCGATATTTTCTTCCGTACGAATCCTTTTAATGGCGGATATACCATGACAGGTGGACTTGATGAAATCATTAAATACATCGAAAACTTTAAATTCGATGAAGAAGCTATTGCTTATTTAAGAGGAACAAAACAGTTTAGTGAAGAGTTCCTTACTTATTTAAAAGATCTTCATTTTACTGGAGATTTATATGCTATGCCTGATGGAACAGCGGCTTTCCCTAATGAACCGGTTATTACCGTTCGTGCTAATTTAGTAGAAGCACAAATTTTAGAAACCTATTTACTTACTTGCTTCAATCATGGTAGTCTAGTAACAACTAAGGCAAAAAGAATTACAGCAGCTGCTAAAGGAATTCCTGTGATGGAGTTTGGAGCACGTCGTGCAAGGGGGGCAGCATCAAGTGTAGATGCTAGTAAATATGCCTATGTTGGAGGATGTGTTGGAACCTCTAATACGCTTTCTGCTCAAGAAAATGATATTCCTGCTCTTGGTACGATGGCGCATAGTTTAATTCAAGCGTTTGACTCTGAATACGATGCGTTTCTTGCTTATGCCAAGGCACATCCTACTAATTGTACACTTTTAGTAGATACTTATGATACACTAAATAGTGGAGTACCAAATGCGATTCGTATTGCTAAAGAGTATCTAGAACCCAATGGATATCGTTTAAAAGGAATCCGTATTGATTCAGGAGATTTAGTTTACTTATCAAAAGCCGCTAAAGAAATGTTAGTAGAAGCAGGTTTGGAAAATGCTGGTATTTGCTTATCGAATGGACTTGATGAATATTCTATTAGCGATTATCTTGCCCAAGGCGCTGTTATCAACAGTATTGGAGCAGGAGATAACATTGCAGCAAGTAAAGAAAGAGTGAATGGTGTTTATAAGTTAGTAGCACTTGAAGATAAAGAAGGAAAGATCATTCCTAAAATAAAGGTGAGTGGAGATACCATTAAGACAACAAATCCTGGATACAAGAAAGTCTATCGTTTCTACGACTTCGATAGTCATAAAGTTTTAGGCGATGTTGTTGCCTTAAGTGATGAAATGATTCCTACCGATAAATATACTTTAGTATCAGATAAAGATCCTTGGAAGAAGACTACGATTGATGACTACTATGTAAGAGAATTACAAGTGCCTATTTATAAGCAAGGAAAATTAGTTTATCAAATGCCATCTATCAAAGAGCGTCAAGCTTACTGTGAAAGTGAATATCAAAGTCTAACGGAACGTATTACCGATATTAAAAATCCACATACTTATTATGTCGATTTATCAGATAAGTTAAGAGAATTAAAACAGTACATGCTCTTTGACGTCATGGGTCAAGTAGCAGAGTCTGGAAAACAATATAGAAAGGTAAAGTAAAATGCGAAAAGAAAAGTTAATGGAGTTACATCACCTTATTTCTTCTTTTGAAATCGAAGATTTAACTCCTTTGGAAGAACCCAGTCGTTTTATAACGGTAAGTCCTTATCATGTAAAATTAAAAAATGGTATGGAATTTAATCGTGAACGTATATTAAAAAATAAGAAAGATGGAAGTGCCGCCATTACAATGGCAATTACCAAGGACGATGAAGTGTTGTTTGTAGTCGAGCCTAGAGTCTTTATCAAAGGTGGAGTAGGTGTAGGGCTTCCTGCAGGATACCAAGAAAATCAAGAAGCGATGGAAGACGCTTCCAAAAGAGAATTGTTGGAAGAGACGGGATACCTTGCAGAAGAGATTAGAGTATTAGGTAGTTTCTATCAAGATGAAGGATGTTCCGGAGCCTTAAACTATGCTTTACTTGCTACTAATTGTGAAAAAGTAAGTAGTCAACATTTGGATAAAGATGAACATATTGAAATCTTTAAATGTACGTTAGATGAAGCTTATGAATTGTTAGAGAATGGTTATATAAAAGGCGCTAATGCACAGCTTACAATGTTACTTGCTAAACCTTATTTAAAGGAAAGAAAGGAAGGAAAATAAAATGTTTGATGCCAAAAAAGAATGTGAAAACATTATTCAGTTTATTAGAGACTATTACGAAGAAAATCATTTAGGTGGTGCCGTTATTGGTATTAGTGGAGGAAAAGATAGTGGTGTTGTTGCCGCTCTATTTACGAAAGCGTTGGGTAAAGAAAATGTGATTGGAGTAACGCTCCCATGTCACTCACATAGTCAAGATAAAATGGATGCCAAGTTAGTTAGTGATTTCTATGGTTTTCCACTTTATAACTTTGATTTGACGAATGCTTTTGATGCTTTTGATAATGAAGTAGCAAAACTTGGAACATTCACCGAAGAACAAAAAAAGAATAGTACTATTAATTTGAAACCACGTCTTAGAATGGCTTCGCTTTATTATTTAGCAGCTCTATTTAGTGCCGTTCATCACAAACCCTATTTAGTAGCAGGTACTTCTAATAAATGTGAACTTTATGTAGGTTACTTCACTAAAGGAGGAGACTCTGTACATGATATTTCACCGATTGCAGATTTTACAGTCGATGAAGTGATTGCGTTAGGAGAATACTTAGAAGTTCCTAAAGAAGTTCTTTATAAAGCACCAAATGATGGATTGTCCAATCAAACCGATGAAGAAAAACTAGGTGTTTCTTACAAAGATATTGCAACCTATATGATAGATCCTATGCAAGTAGGTGAAGAGGTAAGGAACAAAATTAAAAAATTACACGATAACAATCAACATAAATTTACCATTCCAACTTATCGAAAGAAGTGATTTTGAATGAAAAAAATTAAGACGGTTCGCCTTTTCAGTAATCATACGAAGAAATCTTTATTACTAGAAAAGAAGTTACGTCGTCTTTTACCAAAGTACAGTTTAATTGAGGATTTACAAAACTATGATTTAGGTATTGCGATTGGAGGAGATGGAGCGTTCTTACGGATGCTCAAAAAATCTTCTTTTAATAGGCAAGCACTCTATGTGGGAATTAACACAGGGACTTTAGGATTTGCGCAAGAAATTCTTCCTAAAAATGTAGAATCTTTTTTAGAACGTATTTCCAAGGGAGATTACTATCAAGAAGAAGTAACGCTTTTATCAATTGAAATTAAAACTCCTTACTCTATTTCTCATTTTGAAGCGTATAATGAGATTACGGTAAGAGAAAAAGAATTACGAACTGCTTCGCTCGATTTGATTATCGAAGGTGAAGTCTTAGAAACCTTTCATGGGGATGGTTTATTAGTTTCTTCTTCCAATGGATCCACTGCCTACAATCTCAGTTTAGGAGGAAGTATTATCTATCCTTCCATTGAAGCTTTAGAAATTACACCTATGGCTCCACTAAATAGTCGAAGTTACCGTAATATTTTACATTCTTTGATTATCCCTATTGAACTTCCTATCACGATTAAACCTCAAAAAGAAAGAAGTGATTTGCTTCTTTCCATTGATGGAGAAAATTATCGATATCAAGAAGTAGAAGAAATCAATGTTCAGGTATCAAAAGATGCTATTAAACTTGTTCGTTTAGAAGAAAATCATTTTGTTCGTCGTATCCGTGAAAAATTTTTACAAGATTAGAGGTGTGTTCTCATGAAAATAGGTATTTTTGGGGGTAGTTTTAATCCCATTCATTTGGCTCATAAAAAGATTATTCTAGAACTATTAGATCGCCATTATGTCGATAAAATGATTGTGGTTCCAACGGGTGATGAGTATAACAAAAAAGATCTTATCTCAGCAAAAGATCGTATGGAAATGGCAAAACTTTCTTTAGAAGGAATTAAAAATGTAGAGGTATCGGATTATGAAGTTCGCAATGGGAAAAAATATACATATGAGACGTTACTTCATTTTAAAAAGAAATATGAAGATGATGTAATCTATTTCATTCTAGGAGAAGATAATTTAGAAGAGTTTGATACGTGGAAAAATTATGAGGCTCTCCTTGAAAATTATCGTTTCTTAGTCATTCGAAGAAGAGGATATGATGAAGAAACGTTCTTAAAGAAAACGAAGTTAAGACTCGACAATGTTTTATTTACCGATATTGTGGTAGAAGGAGTATCTTCAACGAAAATAAGGAAAAAGTTAAAAGAGGGAAAAGAAGTTACGGAAGTCGATTCTCTTGCTTTAGATTACATTCAAAAAAATAAATTATATAAATGAAATGCTTTTTAGCAAAGTGGTATAAAAAATAGATAGTTAATCAACTTGTATAGTAACAGGAATTAACTATTTTTTTATGGACTGTAAAAAAGATTAAAAAAATTAACAAAAAGTTGACATGGGGGGGGTAGTTTTATAATTAAGATAGATAAATAATAGGGAAGTGATTTCATGAAAGATAGAAGTAAGGTACTATTTGGATTGGTAATGTTATTAATGG
>CANRHM010000042.1 GCA_947630415.1 uncultured Bacilli bacterium
AGTGTGAGTCAAGGAATGAATATTTATTATTCGGTGTATGGAGCTTTAAATGAAAATGAGAGTAGAACCTTACAAGATTATGTACAAGCAAGAGAACTTACGGCTAAACAACTTTTAAGTTATTTAGCTTCTTGTGAAGACACGGAAGTGACAACGGATACCAAGTTAGAAGCTAAGACGATGTGTAAAGTTATTACTGAGCGAACGCTAAGAAAGGATAAATAGTTATGAATAAAAGTTTACTTGTTAAATTGTTAAATTCGATTCAAAACCATTCAAAAGAGGATCTTAATCTAGTACGTGATGCCTTATCTTTTACTCCTTTACAAGAAGAAGTTACAGAAAGCATTTTACCTTTATTAGAGGAGAAAGATTATGAAACACTCATCTTAAATCGAAAAAAATTGAGTTTGTTTTCCTATATGGAACATAAGGAATCTTTAACGAGAGAAGATTGTTTTAAGATACTTACTTTATCAAAAGAAGATTTAGATTCATTAAACCGAATTTCTTCATTTGCTTCTAAAGACACAATGGAAGCCCTCATTTTATACCGTATTGATGATCCAAACGAATGTAAACACCTTTTGTTGGAAAAGATAGAAGATATCCTAAGCCACGAAGAGAAGGTCATGCCCAGTCGGTATAAAAGAAAACTTTTGAGTAAAGAACTTATAAATTATCCGGGCGACTATTTTGCTATTTTAGTAAATTGGTTTTATGAAGATACTATTAATCCGAAAGATTTAGCTTATATTCCTCTTTTAACATCGAAGAACATCATGGATAAGAATCGTACATGGACATCTTTATGTAGAATGATGAAAAGTCATACCTGGACACTTACCAAAACACTTAAAGACCTTCTTTTAAAGCCGGATTTAAGTGATGATATAGGTGTTCTTTGGATTGAGGCCTTTGAAGCGTTTAATCATCCCGAAGCAAAAAGAATAAGACAAGAAATGGGAAACAAAAAAGATGTTGATCCGTTTAAAAGACTTGTTACACTATACTATGATCGAGAAACCGATTTTAAGGATTCAAAAAAAGATATGGATCCTTTCATCATGAATTTTATTCCTTTTTACGATATTACTTGGACCGAATATATGTATAAGGTGTATTTCGAATATGTAAAACGACTTCTTAATAATACAGATCTAAGGGAAAATACCGCTTTATGGGAGACGGAAACACACCTTCTAGACTATTTTTCAAAACAAACAGATTGGATGTCTGTTCAAAAACTAGAAATGGCTTTATTATCGCTTAATATCATTGAAAATGAAACGTTAAAACAAGATTCGAAACAGATACCAGCAATCCTTAGAAAGATGGAGTCTTATAAGGATACCCGTTCCATAGAGACATACTATCATTTAATAACGGAATCACATATTTCTAAAGAAGACTTAAAGGAATTAGTTCCTTATATTGATCAAATATCGACGGATGCTAAAAAGTTTTGGATAGGACTTTTAAATGAAAAATACCAAGAGAATAAACGCTTAAGAGAACACCCTTCCTTATTAGTCGAAAGCTTAAAAGAAATGGCAAAACCTACCTATTATAGACAAAATAATCTAAGAGTTGTTAGTAGATTATCGATGAGTTCTTTCTTAATTGAACACTCTGATTTGCGACGAAAAGCTTATCAAATTGTTGGAAGTAAAGATGCTTCTGATATGGATATTCAAAGTTTACTTCCTGTTTTTGAAAATGAGTTTTTAGAAAAAGATGCTACACTCTATGCGTTTGCTTTGGAACAATTGGATGAACAAATAAAGTATGTATGTGCGGAACAAACCATTGATGGTGTTTGGTTTGGATGTCTTTATGAACTACATACCAATCCTACTTTACTTCAAAATAAAGAGGACTATCAAAAGACCCTTCAAAACGTTACGATTGCTCTAAAATATCACTGTTTAGAATCCTTTTGTAAATGGGTAGAAAATCCTAAAATTTTAAATGATAAGGCGACGTATAGATGTTTTATGGATGCCTTTGCCACTTCGACAAATGAAAAGGAAACCAAGAATATTCTTGATATCATGGATTTAGTTGCGAAAGAGGAAGAAAAAAGTTTGGATTATCTAATTGATAATCATGTCTTACCGATGGAAAGTTTAGTCGATTTAATTCAACATTGTGACGAAGAGCATCTGACAGTTGAAACAAAGATTTCTCCTAAACAACTTGTCAAAGTATTACCTTCTTCTAAAAAATAAGGGGATAGAGGTGTCTTATGCTTGAAGATATGGAAATTAGTTTACCTACCGAAGAACAATTATTAAATTTTCCAGGACTAGATTTAAATAGGGATTTAGAAAATACGGATTTTGTGAATCATATTTCAACTGCTGCATCCTCTCTTCACACGATTCTTTTACGAAATGAAGACCATAAAGTTCCCCGAATACTAGAACAAGGTAAAATGGTGGAGATAACTAGGAAAGACTTAATAAGTGCAAGAGGAGTTATCTATCCCGTTTTAAAAGTTCCTTTCTTTGACTGGATTTTCAAGAACGCTACTTTGAATCAAAATGGACTTTATGAATTCGAGTTGGGATATTATCCTCAACAAAATGTATCCGTACTAGAAAAATTAATGATGGAATATCTACTTGAGAGCAATACGCTAGAAAAAGATAGTTATTTCTTTTATACCATCAATAATGCTACTGCCATGCGTGCATCTATTACTTCAAGGCATTCATTTTTACCTGATTTTCTATATGTTTATGAATATAGTAACCTACATTATGTGATGGCAAATAGTTATATTGATAAGCATAAGTATGGAAAATGGTTTAAAGTTGCTCCCGTTACTTGGTATGTGAACTTAAAAGATGAGATTTTACTTTCTAAAAGGGGACTTCTTGTAGATATTCCTTATTTTAATTATGATCAGTATGAACCTTATTCTAAATCGTCTATCCATAACTTTCTTCGTTTCTGTATGAAAAGAGAATTATTTCAAGCCACTGATTATGCTCACCTAGAAAAAGAGTGGAAGAAGAGATGCGAACCTACGATTGAAGAAGATTTTATCTATGTAAGTGAGCGACTTAATTTACTTCGAATGGGAAATCCTGAGTTAATAGATCAAATTACACCTATCCAAGAACGTATGGATAAGATGAAGCAAAAAGTTTTAAAATAACGAAAAATAAGTGACAAAACAATAAAACTATGATACAATCAATCTGTTATCAAAAAACAGTGATGAAGAAGTAGTACTTATTTACTTTCTTAAAGAGAGTCTTTCAAAAGGTGTAAGAAAGATAAGGAAAAGAAATAAGGAATTCGTCTTCGGAGTTCTTAAAGAGAAAACTTTAAGCGTTACTTTGCGTTAAAAAGAATGAGTGTATAGTTTACTATAAAGAAAAGGTGGTACCGCGGAAAAGATTTCGTCCTTGAAATGTTTTTCGCGGTTTTTTCTTTGTAAAAGGAGGAAAATATGAAGGAAGAAATTAAAAAAATTGAGGAAACTTTGGAAAAAGATTTAAAAGAAGTTAAAAACAAAAATGAAGCGAATGACTTGCGAGTTAAATACTTAGGTAAAAAAGGATTCGTTACGGATCTTACTAAGGATATGGGAAGCCTATCGATAGAGGAGAAAAAAGAATTAGGAAAATTAGCCAATGAATTAAAAGGTAAAGTAACCGATAAAATTAATGGATTAATTTCCGAAATGGATAGGAAAGAGTTAGAAGAACGTCTTAAGAAAGATAAGATTGATCCTACTTTACCGGCAACAAATTTAAAAGTAGGAGGCGTTCATCCTTTAACCAAAATTACAGAAGAAGTCGAAGAGTTATTTATTTCGATGGGGTACGATGTCGTATCAGGCCCAGAAGTAGAAGACGACTTACACAATTTCCAATTGCTAAATGTACCTAAAGATCATCCAGCAAGGGATGCTCAAGATACGTTCTATATTACGGATGAATTATTACTTCGTAGTCAAACATCACCCGTTCAAGCAAGAACCATGTTAAAGATGAAGGATAAAGGACCACTTAGAATTATTTGTCCTGGTAAAGTTTATAGACGAGATGATGACGACGCCACGCACTCACATCAATTTAATCAAATTGAGGGATTAGTGGTAGGTGAAAATATTTCTTTAGCAGACTTAAAAGGAACCCTTGAAGTTTTTGCTAAGAAAATGTTTGGAGAAGATCGAAAGGTTCGTTTCCGTCCTAGTTTCTTCCCATTCACCGAACCTAGTTATGAAGTTGATGTATCTTGTTTTAAATGTGGTGGAGAAGGTTGCAACATTTGTAAAGGAACGGGATGGATTGAAATTCTAGGAAGTGGAATGGTGCATCCGAACGTCTTAAGAGACTGTGGCTATGATCCAGAAATCTATACTGGATTTGCCTTTGGTCTTGGAATCGAACGTGTTGCCATGCTTCGTTATGGAATCACAGATATTCGTGATTTCTATACCAACGATTTACGTTTCTTAAAAAATTATAACCGAATGGAAGGTGATAAATAATGAAACTCAGTAGAAAATTTTTAGAGGAATATGTTGATACGCATAATTTATCGAATGAAGAGTTAGCTGAAAAAATGACTTCGGTTGGAAACGAATACGCAAGTATTGATCCACTATCGAGTGCTACGAACCTTACCATTGGTTATGTTAAAAGTTGTGTTCCTCATCCTGATTCAGATCACTTACATGTTTGTGAAGTAGAAATTAAAAAAGGAGAGATTAGCCAAATCGTATGTGGTGCTCCTAATGTTGCGGCAGGACAAAAAGTCATAGTTTCGCTTCCCGGTGCTATTTTACCGGGTGGTATTGAAATTAAGAAAAGTGTCATTCGGGGACAAGAATCCAATGGTATGATTTGTTCGTTAGGAGAACTTGGAATCGAAAGCAAATATCAAAGTGAAGAAGATAAAAAAGGAATTCATATTTTACCCGAAGATGCGGTTGTGGGAGAGGATCCACTTGCATATTTAGGTTTTGATGATACTTCCATCGACTTCGAACTTACGAGTAATCGTGGAGACTTATTAAGTGTCATGGGTATGGCTTACGAAGTAGGCGCTATTTTAAATGAAAAAATAAAAGAACCAAGTACAGCTATTAATAAAGAAAGTGAAGATATTAAAGACTATGTATCAGTTGATGTAGAAACGGAAAACTGTCCTTTATATTTAGCTCGTATGGTTAAAAATGTAACCATTAAAGAAAGCCCTAGATGGTTAAAAGCACGTCTTATGGCAAGTGGTATTCGTCCTATCAATAATGTGGTCGATATTTCTAACTATGTCATGCTTGAGACAGGTCAACCTCTTCACTTCTTCGACTATAGAACGCTAGGTAATAAGATTATTGTTCGTATGGCAGAAGAAGGAGAAAAATTAACGACTCTTGATAGCCAAGAAAGAACCTTATCTAATAAAGATATCGTGATTGCAAACCGTGACCATGCCGTGGCTCTTGCTGGTGTCATGGGAGGATTAAACTCAGAAGTCGAAAACGATACTAAAGATATCGTAATCGAAAGTGCTATCTTTAGTCCTGTTCATATAAGACTTACTTCAAAACGTATTTTAAGAAGTGAAGCAAGTAACCGTTTTGAAAAGGGACTTGATCCACGTCGTACCTATTTTGCCGTGGATCGTGCTTGTAAATTGCTAGAAGAACTTGCGGATGGAGAAGTTATCGCTGGATGTGCTATTCACGATGAGACCAATATTAAAGATGAAGAGATTACGATTACGGTCGATAAGATTAATAAAGTGTTAGGAATGAATCTTTCAAAAGAAGAAATTATTGATGTCTTTAATCGCTTAGACTTTACAACGGAAGAAAAAGGAAATACCTTAAAAGTAACCGTTCCATCTAGAAGAATCGATATTCATATTCCAGAAGATTTAATCGAAGAAGTAGGAAGAATTCATGGTATAGATAATGTTCAAGGTACTCTTCCGATTGGAACCGGATTACCTGGAAAATATGAAAAGAACTACTTAAAAGAAAAAGCCATCCGAAATCGTTTGATGGCCCATGGCTTAAATCAAGTTTGGACTTATTCTTTGACCAGTAGTGAACATTTACATGAATTTACCAAAGATAATTTTACACCGATTGAATTATTAGATCCGATGCTAGAAGATAAAAAGTATCTTCGTTATAGTTTAATTCCATCTTTATACCAAGTAGCAGAGTACAATCTTTCAAGAAAAGTAGACGATATCAAGATTCAAGAAATAAGTAATATCTATTATATGGAAGAGGGAGAAGTCAAAGAAAAGAAAGTCCTTGCAGGTCTTCTTACAGGAGATGTAAACACCAATTTATGGTTACATCAAGGAAATAAAGTAGATTTTTACTACGTTAAAGGAATTATTGAAGATGTGCTTACGTATTTAGGATTTCAAAATCGTTTTCATATTGAAGTAGGGGAAGTAGCCAAAGAGTACCATCCATACCAAAGTGCCATCATTAAGATCGATCAAGAACAAATTGGTTCGATGGGTATGATTCATCCAAGTATTTCTAAAACACCTATTTATGTGTTTGAAATCGATTTATCAAAAGTATTTACATACTCTATTCGTTCCATTAAAGATAGAGAAATCTCCAAATATCCAAGTATTAAAAAAGATGTAGCTTTTGCTTTTGATTTAGATACTTCTGCAAAAGATATTCTAAATACGATTCAAAAGGCTGGAGGAAGACTTCTTACCGAGATTAGTATTTTCGATGTATATCAAGGAGAAAACATCGAAAAAGACAAGAAATCGATTGCCTTTAATCTTACGTTCATGGATCCAACACGTACTTTAACCGAAGAAGAAGTCATGGAAATCTTTAATAAGATTATTAAGAAAGTAGAAGAAGTTCATGGAGGCGTTTTAAGAGACAAATAAAAGAAAGCCCTAGTTGCTTTCTTTTTTGGCGACTCTTTTTTCTAATAGTTCCAGTAATTCATTCTTTAAGTTATCCGACGCATCTTGCCAGATGAGTTCAAAAAACACACCCATGCCCGGTAAGGTAATCTCATCGTTTTCTTGAATACTTTCGTCAATTGCTTTACGTAAAGTTTCTTTACTGTCTCCTTCAAAGTTATTAATAATATGTTGTCTAATATTGATATCCATTTATATCATCCTTTCTTTTACTATTTTGTCTTTCTTTTTAAAAATTTATACAAAATGTATTTTAAAAATAAAAATTTTTGTGTATACTTAAAATAAAGAGGAGATGAAAAATTATGCCAATATGGTTAATCGTAGTTCTTGTAATCGTTGTTTTACTTTTAATTTTTGTTGCATCTACTTACAATGGACTCATTCAATTAAGAAATAGAAAGGATGATCAATGGGCTCAAATCGATGTTCAATTAAAAAGAAGAGCCGATTTGATTCCAAATTTAGTGGAAACCGTTAAAGGTTATGCAAAACACGAATCAGGTACTCTAGAAGAAGTAGTGAAAGCACGTAATGCCTTTGTTTCAGCTAAGACACCAGAAGAAGAAATGAAAGCATCAGGAGAAATTGAAAAAGCGGTTTCTAAATTATTTGCTCTAGCTGAAAGTTATCCAGATTTAAAAGCCAATCAAAACTTCTTAGGACTTCAAGCCGATTTAAAAGATACCGAAGACAAAATCAGTTATGCAAGACAATTCTATAACGATAGTGTGCTTACCTATAACAACAAGGTTCAAATGTTCCCATCAAACATAATTGCTTCGATGTTTCACTTCATGAAAGCACCTTTCTTTGAAGTAGCTGAAGCTGACAAAGAAGTACCAAAAGTATCATTTTAAGCCTTTCATTCGAAAAGGCTTTTTTTGGAGGATGACATGAGAAAAATAGGAACTTACCTCATATTATTGTTGCTACTTCTTCTTCCTCAAAGTGTAAGGGCAGTCGATGTAACCGATAAACTCTATATCGATATTCAAGTGGAAGAAGAGGGAAGTATTTTTGTACGGGAAATTGCCGTCCTAAACGGAAGTTATAATGGACGTATTCGATCGATTGACTTTCGTAATTCCAAATTACCGATCTTAGATGGATCTAGTTTTGATTTTGAACGAAATGCATTTTATAATGGGAGTTCACTTACCGATTTAAAAATATACGATATCAAAAATAAAAATGCTATTGCCTATGATTCTTTTGATGATTTAAATCAAGAATTTAGGCTAGTTACAAGTGCTAATAAAGGAGCATATGGCGTATATACGCTTGAAAAAAGATACGATGGAATTGATTTAATGATTTTTAATCCATCAAGTACCAATACGGCTTTTTATATGGAGTACCGAGTTCATGATGTCGTAGTAAAGCATAACGATATAGCCGAAATATACTGGAATTTATTAGGCGATTCCTATGAAGAGGCAGTAAAAGATTTTAAAGTGTTTGTCCATTTACCTGGAGCAGATGATGATTATCGTGTGTTTTTACATGGACCACTCTATGGAAGTAGTGAGCGCACAAATAATCGTCTTGCCACTTTGTCTTTTACTGATTTAGATCCTTATGAAAGTGTAACCTTACGTCTTCTTTTTGATAAGAATCTTATTACTTCCACGAAGTATTCTAATATCAATGCCAAGGAAGACATTCTAGCTATTGAAAATCAATATGCGATAGAAGCCAATCAAGCAAGAAATAATGCTAGAACAATGATTATAATCTTAGTAGGTATTGCACTTATATGGTTTTTAGCTCTATCCATTTGGCACATTTATATCTATTGGAAATATGACCGAAAGATTAAAACTTCCTTTGATCAAACCTATTACCGGGATTTTCCATTAGATTATGGACCTTGGGTCATCGATTATTTAATGAAAAAGAAAATTACAACCAATTCTTTTTCCGCAACTATACTTGATTTAATTCGTAAGAAAAGAATAACGATGGAAACGTTTCCTATAAGAAAGGGTAAAGATAAAGGCTATCTTTTTAAGAAAAACGGAGCATTTGAAGATTTAACGGGTCCCGAAAAAACCGTGATGTCTCTATTATTTACAACCATTAGTAAAGATCATGAAAAAGTTACCCTGGATGAAATTAAACGTTTTGGAGATACGGAATCTGAAGCACGGGAATTTTTAAGCGAATACCATCTT
This sequence comes from uncultured Bacilli bacterium, assembly GCA_947630415.1. Taxonomy (GTDB): domain Bacteria; phylum Bacillota_I; class Bacilli_A; order RF39; family UBA660; genus Faecenecus. Next base: position 9,117 of record CANRHM010000042.1, read on the forward strand.
TTTAAGAGTGAAGCGTTAGATGAAGCTAAAAAAGAAGAATTCTTTCAAAATTTATATGGTTATCGTATTGCATCAAGCATTCTTAGCTTCTTCTTACTTCAATATTTACTTTTCGTTGCGATGGTATTAGATTTAGGATTTCTTTCTTTAATAGCCTTTGTTTTCTTTATTGGAACCCTTATTTATGTTTGCACTAAAAAATTCCGTACACAAAAAGGAAAAACACAATACGCGATGTGGATGGCCCATAAACGATTTTTACTTGACTTTGGACGTTTCCAAGAAAAAGAAGTACCAGATATTCATCTATGGGACCGCTACTTAGTAACAGCAACCGTTCTTGGATGTGCGGATGAAGTTCAAAAGAGTATGAAGATTCAACTTGAAAATATGGAAATGTTAAATAGTGAATCGATGACTCCTACCGAAGAATTAATCCATATTCATATGGTTTATGATTTAGTCAATTTAAATATGGCAACAGCCATCACTAAAACCACCAATCAAGCTATTAGTACCTCCAATACACGCATTGCATCTTCTAGTTCTTCTTCCTCTGGTGGATTTGGAGGAGGATCCGTTGGAGGCGGTGGCTTCGGCGGAGGTGGAGGTGGAGGAGGACGATTCTAATCGTCTTTTTCCATTTTAGTCAATCTTTTTAAAAAAATGCATACATTAAATTAGGTGAGTGTCATGGGAAAAGATACGTTTAAACAATTTGTAAGGAACAATCCTAATTTAGCGGATTATGTTCATTATGGTGATATGACTTGGCAAAAGTTTTATGAAATGTATGAACTTTACGGCGATAAAAGTGTGGTATGGGATCCCTATCAACTTCCTTTAAAGAAAAAAGAAGAAGCGGTTGTAAGCAAATCTTCTTCTAGAGGTTCTTTTAAAGATGTTGTCCAAATGGTCAAAGGAATGGATATGGCAACCGTTCAAAAAGGAATCGATGGGATGCAAAAAGCCATTGGCCTACTGCAAGAATTTACAACCAAAACACCAACAGCAGCAAGTACCTATGAACCAAGGCCTTTGTACCGTTACTTCGAGGATTAAAAATGATTCTACCTTTACAGTTTCAAATTAAAAGTAATCCCAACCTATACCGTTATTTAAGAGAAAATTCCTATTGGTATAAAGACTTAAATCGTAATCCAAATAATCTTCGTTATATGGAAGAAGAAATGAGGGAACATTACCAATTACGCCCTAGTGATAAAATAAGTAAATTAGTAGATCAACTAAATCTTATCCGAACCTTCATGGATATGATAGAGTAGATCCTTTTTTTGTGCTATAATGTAAAGCATTTTATGGCACATCTTGAGTATACGAAAAGATGTGCTATAAAATTATTGTACCTAATTTATGG
>CANRHM010000043.1 GCA_947630415.1 uncultured Bacilli bacterium
AAGGAGACAAAAGTCTCTTTTTGTTTTCTTATGCTGTATTCTGGTATGGTATAATGATATCATCTGGGGTGATACAATGGGATTAATGGATACCATTACGGATGCTTTGCGATTTAAGGATACCATTTTTTATAAAGAGGATAGTGACTTACAAGAACAATACAATGCACTAAAAAAATTAAAAGAAAAGTATCCGGATAACGAAGCAATAGCTAATGAGCTTTACATGGTTAAAAAAGGTTTAGATGGTGAAAATGAAATTGCTTATCAATTAAAAAAAGCTCATATTGGAATGTATGTTTTACGCGATGTGAAAGTACAGTTTGGGGATTTGACGGCTCAAATCGATTATGTTGTTATTACACCGATTTTTACTTATTATATCGAATGTAAAAATTTAATAGGAGATATTAAAGTGACGGATCGGGGAGACTTCATTAGAGAATATACCTTTAATGGAAAGAAAGTAAAAAAAGGAATGTATTCTCCTTTAAGACAAGTCGAAGAGCAAAGAGAGGTAATGCGCAAGATATGGGAAAACAAGGCTACTAATTTGATTAAATTTTTAGCTTCGAATAAGTTTGATTATTATCGAAGAGTCTTGGTAGTAGCGGCGAATCCTGAGACCATTTTAGATACCTCTAAAGCTCCTCAAGAAATTAAATATAAAGTTTTAAGAGCAGATGCCTTAGTGCGACAAATTCAATATGATCTAGATCATAAAGAAAGTGCAGATTCTTATTCATCTCAAAAAAGTATGGAAGCGGTTGCTAAATACTATTTACGTTTATTATCCAATGAGAAGACTGATTTCTATACCTATTATAAAAATCAGTTTGTAGAGGAAGAGATTGAACTGCTTGATATAGAACCAGATGACTTGAAAGAACGATTAATAACTTTAAGAAAGAAAAGATCTAGTGAAATGGATATTCCTGCTTATTATGTTTTTACCAATGAAGAATTAGATCAATTGGTGAAGATGCGTCCTCGTACGAAGGAAGATTTGGAAAAAATGAATATTCTTGCTCCTATAAAAGTAAAAACACATGGTGATAAGATTATTGAAGAAATTAATCGATAAGTGAAACTAGATATTTATTTAAGTGTTATAATGTGTTATGAAAGGAAGATATAAATTATGTGTACAGCAATTACTTACAATACCAAAGATCATTATTTTGGAAGGAGTCTTGACTATGAATTCTCTTATCAAGAAACCGTAACGATTACACCTCGGAATTATCCATTTCAGTTTCGTTGTGGAAAAAATATTGACAAGCATTATGCTTTAATTGGAATGGCTTTTGTTTCGGATAACTATCCTCTTTATTACGATGCTGTTAATGAAAAAGGATTAGGAATGGCGGGATTAAACTTTCCAGGCAATGCTTTTTATCATGAGATGCAAGAAGGAAAAGATAACATTGCACCTTTTGAGTTTATTCCTTGGATTTTGTCTCAATGTTCTACCGTTTTAGAAGCAAAAGAATTGTTAGCTAAAACGAGTGTTACGAACATTAACTTTAGTGAACAACTACCAGCATCTCCATTACACTGGATTATTACCGATAAAGAGCAATCCATTACCGTCGAAAGTGTAAGGGAGGGTTTAAAAATTTACGATAATCCGGTAGGTATTTTAACCAATAATCCTACGTTTGATAGACAGATGTTTAATCTTAATAACTATATGAGCTTGTCTCCTGATCAACCAGTAAATCATTTTTCAGATAAACTTCATTTTGATATTTATAGTCGTGGTATGGGGGCTTTAGGATTACCTGGAGATTTATCTTCTGCTTCTAGATTTGTTAAAGCCACTTTTACTAAGATGAATTCTCTATCAGGTGACTCCGAGTCTGAAAGTATCAGTCAATTCTTCCATATTTTAGGCTCTGTTGAACAACAAAGAGGATGTGTTCATTTAGGTGATGGCAAGTATGAAATTACCATTTACAGTTCTTGTGTTAATATGGATAAAGGCATCTATTATTATACGACTTATGAAAATAGTCAAATCACGGGTGTTGATATGTATAAAGAAGATTTAGAAGGATCTACCTTAGTTAATTATGAGCTTGTTAAGGGTCAACATATCTTGATGCAAAATGAATAAGCAAAAGAAGACTTTTGTAATAATAGAACTTCTTGTCTTCATTCTAATGGTCGTTATCCTAGGAATTTATTTCATTTTACCAAGAGCAAGTAAAGGAAAGGAGGAGACTTTTGCGATGAACGAAGTCAAAGCGATTATCGAAAATAAAACGTACTCTGTTACCTTAGAAGAAAATGAAATAGTGCAAGCCTGGCTTTCCTTATTACCTAAAGCCTATTCTATGACGGAGTTAAATGGAAATGAAAAATATGTTTATTTAGAAAATAGCCTACCTACCAAAAGTTATGCTCCTGAACATATTGAAAAAGGAGACCTCATGCTCTATGGAGATGATTGTCTAGTGGTGTTTTACAAATCGTTTGACACTTCTTACAGTTATACCAAAATAGGACACATTGAAGGACTAGACGATTTAGGAGATGGCAATATAACTATACAATTTGAAAAATAGGAAAGAGTTTTCTTTCTTTTTTCTTGGGAACTTATTTCAAAAAATGGAATATATAATTAAAGAGCTGTTTTACACAAAATACCATATTTGTTTTCGCTAAATCAATAGCCTTTAAGTAGATAATTTGCTATAATATTAATGTTCGTTTATAAAATACCCTTTAAGAGTAGGAGAAAGGAGACTCAAAACCTTGTTAAAACTTTTTAAGAATTTGAAGAAAAAAGATTGGATCCATATTTTTATTGGATTTTTATTAATTGCCTCTCAAGTATGGCTTGAGTTGAAGATGCCCGATTATATGTCGGAAATAACACAGTTAGTGCAAACAGAAGGAAGCAAGATGGAAGATATTTTGGTAAACGGAGGCTATATGCTGTTGTGTGCTTTTGCATCCTTAGTTTGTGCTGTTATTACGGGATACCTCATTGCCAATGTTTCAGCACGTTTTTCTAGAAATGTCCGGAAAAAACTATTTAATAAAGCACTTTCGTTATCGACTGCGGAAATTAAAGATTTTTCAACGAGTAGTTTAATTACTAGAACGACAAACGATATTACCCAAGTGCAAATGTTTATTGCTATGGGACTACAAATGTTAATTAAAGCACCGCTTACAGCCATATGGGCAGTAACGAAGATTTTAAATAAGAGTTGGCAATGGAGTAGTTTAACCGCGCTTGCGGTAGTCATCTTGTTATCGATGATTGCCATTATTTTAGTGATTGTCTTACCACGGTTTAAGATCGTTCAAAAATTGATTGATAAAGTCAACAATGTCACTAGAGAAAATCTAACCGGTATTAGAGTAATTCGTGCTTTTAATGCCGAAAAATATCAAGAGGATAAATTTGAAGAAGTCAATAACAAACTTACGAAAACGCAACTCTTTAACCAAAGAACTTTCGCGGTGATGGAACCCATTATGTTTTTAGTTATGAATGCGTTGACGTTATCCATCTATGTGGTTGGAGTTTATCTTATTAAGGATAGTGCACTTGCAGGAAAGATTACGTTATTTGGTGATATGGTCGTCTATTCCTCTTATTCGATGCAAGTCATTATGTCGTTCTTGATGCTTGCCATGATTTTTATGATTTTACCACGTGCCAATGTTTCTGCTAATCGTATCAATGAAGTCATGGATAAAGAGGTATCGATTAAAAATGGTACTTTAAAAGAAACACCTACGAAAGAAGTAGGAACCATTGAGTTTAAGCATGTATTCTTTAAATATCCCGATGCCGAAGAGTATTTGTTGGAAGACGTATCCTTTAAAGTCAAAAGAGGGGAGACCGTTGCCTTTATTGGTTCGACTGGAAGTGGTAAATCGACGTTAATCAATTTGATTCCACGATTTTACGATGCTTCTAGTGGTGAAATTTTAGTGGATGGCATTAATGTCAAAGAGTATGACCTTGCTTATTTATACAATAAATTGGGCTATGTTCCTCAAAAAGCGGTTCTATTTAACGACACCGTAACAGGGAATGTCATCTACGGCGATAATGGTAAGGAAAAAACAAAAGAGTTAGTTGCTAAAGCCTTGGAAGTAGCTCAAGCCAAAGAGTTTGTGGATAAAATGGAACAAAAAGAAGAATCGCTTATTGCTCAAGGTGGAACTAATATTTCAGGAGGGCAAAAACAACGTTTATCGATTGCAAGAGCCATTGCAAGAGAGCCTGAAATCTATATTTTTGATGATTCTTTTTCTGCTTTGGACTATAAAACAGATGCTACTTTAAGACATGAATTAAAGAAATATACCAAGGATGCGACTTGCCTCATTGTGGCTCAACGAATTGGTACTATTATGAATGCTAACCAAATCGTGGTTTTAGATAAAGGAAAATGTGTAGGCTTAGGAACACACAAAGAATTACTAAAAAATTGTGAAGTTTACCGTCAGATTGCTTTATCACAATTATCAGAGGAGGAGTTAGAAAATGCCTAGAAGACCTGTTCGAGGAGAGAAGGCCAAAGACTTTAAAGGCGCCATTAAAAGACTCTTTAAGGAACTTGCTTCTTTCAAAGTATTAATGATTTTAGGATTGACCCTTGCTGCTTGTGGTTCGGTTTTATCGATTACAGCGCCTAACCGTCTTTCTGATTTAATTGATAAAATATCGGAAGGATTAGTGGTGAACACTGAAAACTTAGAAAAATTAACAGCCCATGTACAAGAAAATCTTTCCGAAGATAAATTAAAAGAAGAACTCCCTCTTTTATTAAACATAAATTTAAATCAAGAAACACTTCTTGAAATTAACACTTCTCCCTCTATTACAAATGAAGAAAAACAAATCTTTCAACAATTCTTAATGGGAATGGATTCCAATCATCCCGAAGAACTTATTTCAAAAATAGGTTCCCTACCAGAAAATGTTTTGAAGATTTTATTAAAACCTTCCACTTATAAAGGAGTAACAATTTCGACCGAAGATAAATTGTTTCTTTTAAATACCATGAACATGAAAGATCAAGAAAATCTTTCTAATTTAGTTCTTCCAGATTCTCTTGTTCAAGTTCTTTGTAGTGATGTTACGATTGATGATGTCACTATTACAGCGAAAGAGCAAGGAGAGTTTCTTCAAGTGATGAGTACGTTAGATAAGGATGCAGATGCTTCTCTTCTATATCAAAAATTAGATACCATGCCTTCTTCTATTCAAACGATTGTCGAGCCTAAGTTTGATATGGAAGGGATTAAAAATATCATTTTATTCTTAGTAGGACTATACCTATTATCGGCATTGTTTACCTTTATTGAATCTCTTTCGATGACAACGGTATCCAATCGTTTTGCTAAGAAATTAAGAAGTAGCATTTCACAAAAAATCAATAGGCTTCCTCTTAAATATTTTGATAAGAATCAAACGGGAGATGTTTTGTCTCGAGTTACCAACGATGTCGATACGATTGCACAAAGCATGAACCAATCCTTTGCTACTTTAGTAAGTGCTTCTACTTTGTTCGTGGGAACCGTTATCATGATGTTTGTTACCAACTGGGTGATGGCTTTTACTGCGATTGGTGCTAGTGTTATTGGTTTCTTCTTCATGTTTAAAGTGTTAGGTAAATCACAAAAATATTTTATTCAAAGACAAAAATATTTAGGAGATATCAATAGTCATATCGAAGAAGTTTATTCAGGACTTAATGTGGTTAAAGTATATAACGGAAATGAGATTGCCAATGAAAAGTTTGACATCTTAAATGAAAAAGTGTATGAAGCCAATCGTAAGAGTCAGTTCTTATCGGGACTCATGATGCCGATGATGAACTTTATTGGTAACTTTGGTTATGTTGCCGTTTGTATTGTGGGAGCACTTCTTACCATGAATCATGTGATTACTTTTGGAGTAATTGTTGCCTTTATGACGTATGTCCGTTTGTTTACTTCGCCTTTATCCCAAATAGGGCAAGCGATGACTTCCTTACAGACGACAGCTGCAGCCAGTGAAAGGGTATTTGAATTCTTAGACGAAGAAGAAATGGCTAGTCAAGAACACATTACCAAAGTTTTAGATAAGAGCAAGGTCAAAGGAAATATCGAATTTTCTAATGTTCAATTTACCTATGCTGGAAATAAATATCCAACGATTAAAAACTTTAGTGCTCATGCTAATGCAGGAGAAAAGATTGCCATCGTTGGACCTACCGGTGCTGGAAAAACAACCATGGTCAACCTCTTAATGAAATTCTACGACATCGATAAAGGGGATATTAAAATCGATGGAGTATCAACTAAAGAACTATCTAGAGAAAACATACATGACCTCTTTACGATGGTGTTACAAGATACTTGGTTATTTGAAGGAACCGTAAGAGAAAACATTACCTATAATCGACCTAATATTTCTTTAGAAAGGGTCAAAGAAGTATCTGAAATTGTAGGACTAGATCATTTTATTAAGACCCTTCCTCATGGCTATGATTCGATGATTACCGAGAACGATAATGTTTCGGCAGGACAACGACAACTATTAACCATTGCCCGAGGTATGATTGAAGACTCTCCATTCTTAATCTTAGATGAAGCCACCAGTAATGTCGATACTAGAACCGAGGAACTCGTCCAAAAAGCGATGGATAAATTGACCGAAGGAAGAACTTCTTTCATCATTGCACACCGCTTATCGACCATTAAAAATGCTGATTTGATTCTAGTTATGAAAGGTGGCAACATTGTAGAACAAGGAACGCATGAAGAATTAATGCAAAAGAATGGTTTCTATGCCGACTTATACAATTCTCAATTTGAATTATAATTTTTTAAAAGGTATCTTTTAGGATGCCTTTTTAGTTTATAAGATTGATTTTAGAAGGTGTTTGTGGTAGGATAAAAAGCATTAAGAATTAGATTTAAGGAGTGAATAAAAATGAATAGACAAGAAGCTACGAGTTTCGTTAAAACGATTTTAAAAAATGGAGTCGACCAAAATTTAAAAGTAAATGTGGTTAAAAAATCCATTCTCGATTATGCCAAGTATTTAAATGCCAATGAGATGGCTAGTAGAGAAGATATTGAATATATTGTAGGATTAAGTAATATTACTTCAAGATTGTTAAAATTATTTAAGACTTCTTCTGATTTTGATATGGTTTTTGATACTTTGACTGAAGTTAAACCAAAGAAGAAAACATCTTCTAACAATAGACCTTCATCTGTTATTAGTAGATTTTTAGAAGATTATGATTGTGGATCAAGTCGTTCGTCAAGTCATGATTCTTGTGGTACTTCCATTGTAGATCATCGTAGTAGTTCTAGTGCGGCCTACACTTACACCTCATCTTCCTGTGATAGCCCTAGATCAGGTGGTAGAAATTGCTAATTAAAGAATACTTTAAAAAGGCTCAAGCAAATGCCCTTTGTAATACTTCGTATCCTTTAAGTGTATCCAATTGGGAAGAATATAAGAATTCTTCTATCGACTTATTTCAAGATGAAAAAGATCTTTGTTTCTATATCCATGTTCCTTTCTGTAAGAGGCTTTGTGCTTTTTGCGAATATGTCAAATATCCGGTACGTGATATTGAAAGTCAAAAAGTATATCTATCGCATTTAGAAAAAGAAGTGATGCACTTTTTAGATACGCATCCTAATATTACGTTATATGGGTTTGATATTGGAGGAGGAACTCCTACGGCATTAGATGATGAAGTTTTTCAAAATCTTTTAGATCTTTATCAAAAAATACTTACGAAGTGTAGCGTAGTAGAAGATTATGAACCCAGTATAGAGGCTACATTTGATACTTTAACTAAAAGCAAAATAAAGATGATTAAAGAAGTTGGAATTAATCGTATTTCTTTAGGTATACAAACAACCAATTCCAAGATTTTAAAAAAGAATAATCGTACCTATTCCTCTTTAACAAAAATGCAAGAAGTTCTGTCGCTTATTAAGGAAGAAGGAATACAAAAAGTCAATTTAGATCTTATGTATGGACTTAAAGATCAAACGAAAAAAGACTTAAAAAACACATTAAAAACGATTGCTTTATTAAATCCCGAACAAGTCACATTATATGAAATGCGTTACAATATGGTCGCATCTAAAAGAGATATTGATAGGCGAAAGATGTATACCTTTTATAAATACTTATATAAACAGTTAAGAAAAATGGGGTATTATGCCTCTTTCTCTCAAAATACATTTAGTAAAGATCCTGTGGATAAAGGCTTATCTTCTTATTTGCGGTATCGCATGATTGATAACATTTCCTATAAAGGATTTGGGATTGCTGCTCAATCAAAGTCTAGAATAGGTATCAGTTACAATATTGGAAAGACTAGAAAAAGTTTTAATGAGTGTGTAAAAGAAGCTTCATTTAAAGTAGAAGATAATTATGTTTTACCCAAAGAAGAAATGTTTAGTAAATATGTTTCTATTAGTCTTTACTATGGACGGATGAAGAAAAAAGTTATAAAGGAAATACTAGGAACTGAAATAGAAAAGATTTATAAAGAAGAAATGGCTTTTTTACATAAAAAGAAATTAATCAGGGAGAATGACGAAGAAATCTATCTTACTCCAAAAGGTTTTTTCTATTATGGGGCGATTGCATCTCTTTTCTATTCTCCTAAAGTGAAAGCGTGGTTAATCGAAAATGGAAATAAGTAACATGAATTTATATGAAGAGTTAACTTTATTTGGGAAAAAGGTGCCGGTTAAACATTATCTTTGTACTGATGAACCCAATCGTGTTCTTTCTCAATCTTTAAAATTAAATCTCTATATTAAAATCAATGATGCCTGTAATGGATTTTGTGCTTTTTGTAGTAATAGAGGACATGAAGACGATGGAAAACTCGATTTAGTAAAATTAAAAGAAGTCCTTCTCTATTTAAAAGAACGTAATCTTTTGAATCGTGTTTCCGTGACGGGTGGAGAGCCTTTATTAAATATGGAATTATTAAACGACGTACTTAATTTAATCTTTGAAGTCGCTCAAGATTCGAAAGTTACTTTTAATACCAATGGTTTTCGTATAAAAGAGGTAATAGGTCTTGACTCTATTCATCAAATAGAAGGCATTCATATTAGTAGACATCATTATTTAGATGAAGTAAACAACCGTATTTTTGGGATTGATGCTGCCTCTTCTTCTGATATATTGGATACGATGAATAGTTTGGATAACAAGCATTTACTTCGTCTTAATTGTTTATTAATGAAAGACTATATCGATTCACCTCTTGAAGTTCAAAAATATTTAGAAAGTGCTGCTAGGTTAAATATCTTTAGAGTAGGGTTTGTCTCACTTATGAAAGTAAATTCTTATTGTGAAGCTCATTTTGTAGACTTTAATACGGTTTTTGAAAAGATGCATTTGAATAATATGAATACCGCACATGCATATGATCAAAATCTTTGTGAATGTTTAAATGGAGTCTATGTATCAAAGCAAGGAAAGTTTATTGAATACTATGCACGAATGACTAAGAATGTCACTTGTAATTATGCAAGACAATTTGTTTATACTTCGGATAATAAGCTCTTGGCAGGCTTTGGACAGGAAAGTATTATTTAAACTTTCCTTTTTTTATTGAAAAATGTCGAAAAATGTGCTATATTATGCAACAAGAAAGAGAAGTAATGGGGTATATGGAAAAAGAAGAAAGAAAAGTGCTATTTCAAAAAGCGATTTTTATTTTCGTAATTGGATGTGTACTTGGAACTTATTACGAAGAGCTATTACATATTGTTAAAAATTTGTTAGCAAGAGGAACGTTTTCTTGGGTATCTAGAAGAGGACTTATCTATGGACCTTTTAGTCCGATTTATGGAATTGCCTTTGTTTTAGTCTATTTGATCTTTTGTCTTAAAAAGCGAAAGTGGTATGTCAACTTCATTTATGGATCGCTTCTTGGAGGATTTTACGAATACAGTATGAGTTTTTTACAAGAAAAACTTTGGGGAACCATTTCTTGGGATTATTCACATCACTTTTTAAATATTGGAGGAAGAACCACGATTCCGTTTATGCTCTTTTGGGGAGCAGTTGTTTTATTTTTCATCTATGTTCTTTATCCTATAATAAATAAAATATATCAAAAAATGCCTGCTCATTTTGCAACAAGGCTAGCTACTTTCTTGTTTGTGTTCTTACTATTTGATGTCTCTATTTCTTTAGTTGCCGTTAGTAGACAAACGATGCGTCATCAAGGAATTGCACCAAAGACCGCATTAGGCGAGTTTTGTGATAAGCATTATACCGACGATTATTTAAAAAGAATTTACGATAATTCCGTGGAAGTGAATCCTTAAGCAAATCCTTGGCGATTTGCTTTTTTTATGCTATAATCAAAAATAGAGGGGTGCGCCAGTTCGGTGCTTTATATAGAGTTGGGTGGAAAACCAACATGGTAAGGTCTAGCAAACCGCCATTAGTTA
>CANRHM010000044.1 GCA_947630415.1 uncultured Bacilli bacterium
AAGAGTTATACAAAAAAGTCAAAAACTTATCTCCTGGTGAACGGAGCCGAATTGCCCTTGCTAAACTGATGCTCAAAAAAGCCAATGTCTTAATTTTGGACGAGCCTACCAACCATTTGGATCCAGATACACAAAAGATTATTGCCGATAACATCAAATCGTTCGAAGGAACCATCATCTTAGTTTCGCACAACACCACATTTGTCGATCAATTAGGAATCAATCGTACTTTAATTTTGCCGGAAGGAAGACTTGATTACTATCAAAAAGAAGTTGTTTCTTATTTTGAAGAAAAAAATACCAAGAAGAGATAAGAGAAAACGACTAGAAAGCATGGATTTTTTTAAAGAAGCCGTGTTATACTAAAAATAAGGTAAGGTGATGAAAATGCACTTCATAACAGAAATCGATCCTAAAAAATACGATGACTTTGTTAAAAACCACAAGAAAAGTCATTTCTTACAAAGTGCTACCTGGGGAAAATTCGAAGAAAAAGAAGCAGGTCGCACTCCTCATTATGTAGGAATGGAAGATGAAAGCCATCAGTTAGTCGCCGCAGCCTTACTACTTGAAAAGAAACTACCACTAGGCTACTGTTACTTCTATTCACCACGTGGCTATGTCATCGACTTTGATGATTTTGACCTAATTACCACTTTTACGAAGGAATTAAAGCATTATTTGAAGAAAAAAAGAGCACTTTTTGTCAAAATCGACCCCGATATTAAACTAGAGACATTAGATATCGATGGAAACGTACTTGAAAACGAGGAGAATCATTTTGCCCTAGTCGATCACCTAAAGTCTTTGGGTTATCGTCATTTTGGTTATAACAAAAACTTTGAAAATAGTGAACCCCGTTATACCTTCCGACTTGACCTAACACCTTCGATCGAAGAGATTGTAGAGCATTTTCATCCAACAACCAAAAAAATTATCAAACGAGGAAATCCTTTTCATCTAATTTTAGAAAAAAACGAAGAAGCGAACATCGAAGACTTTTATTTAACCATGATGGAAACGTCTAAAAGAGAAAAAGTTTTATACCACGATATCGAATACTATAAAACTTTCTATGAAATGCTTCATAAAGAAAATCAAGCCGATTTATATGTGGTATCTATAGACATCGATGAACTAAAAGAAAACTATGAAAGTAAAATCAAAGAGTTAAAAGAAAAAATAGCTTCTTTCGATGGAAAAACGGATACAAAAAATCAAAACAAAAAACAAGAATTTGTGAACCAATTAACCAAAAAAGAAAAAGAGTACGAAGAAATCCAAAAAATAAAAGAAAAAAGACTCGTTCTATCTTCGATACTAACCGCTAAATACGGGGATAAAGTTTGGACCGTACATGGAGGAAATCATTCTTTACTAAGAGAATTAAATGCCAATTACTTTATCTATTTTGAAATCATTAAAGATGCGAAAAACGAAGGATACCATTACATTGATTTCTTTGGTACTACAGGAGATCCTAAAGAAGAGAATCCAATCTATGGAATTCATTTATTTAAAAAACGTTTAGGAGGAGAATACACCGAGTTTATTGGAGAGTTTGATTTAGTAAGTAAACCTCTACTCTACTTCATCTTTCAAAAACTGATCCCCTTTTACCGCAAGATGAAAAGAAAAAGCCAAAGGAGGAACCAAGACCTATGAAATTCGAAGAATTAACCAAAGAAGAATTTAGTACTTTTGCTAAAACGCATCCATTACAAAACTTCCATCAAACCACATCATGGGGCGATTTAAAGAAAAGAACCTCTTGGGAAAGTTATTATGTGGGAATGAAAGACAAAAAAGGAAAAATACTTTGTGCTTCTCTACTACTTGCCAAAGATACGCCTATTAAAAGAAAAATGTTCTATGCACCACGGGGTTTCTTAATCGATTTTGAAGATCAAAAACTACTTAGTGCTTTTACTGAAGCTTTAAAGACGTTTATTAAAGAAAAGAAAGGCTTCTTTTTAAAGATTGATCCTTATCTAGATTACCAAGAACGAGATATCGATGGAAACATAGTAGAAAATGGATTCAATCATCAAAAAGCGGTTGATAACCTTATAAAAAATGGTTATAAACATTATGGATTTAATCTTTATCAAGATACTTTACAACCTAGATGGATGTTTACAACAACAACTAAAGATAGAAGTTTAGATGATATTTTAAAAGAGATGGATCCTAAAACTAGACAAGTACTTCATCGAAATGAACGACTTGGAATGACCGTACGGGAAATTAAAGAAGATGAACTCGATAAGTTTAAAAAAGTCATGGAACATACCAGCAATCGAAGAGAATTTATCGATCGTCCTTTCTCTTACTATAAAAATATGTTTGAAGTACTAGGCAAAGATGACATGATTAAAGTGCTTTTAGCTGAATTGGATATTCCTAAAATCGTTGCTAACTTAGAAGATGAGAAAAAAGCGGTTCAAAAAGAAAAAGAGGATCGTCTTTATAAAAAGGAACATGGCATCAATCAAATGAATGAAAAGAAATTTGCTCAAAAACAAAAAGAAGACGAAGAACACATTGCTCGTCTCGATAAAAAGATTAAAGAAATGGAAAGTCTTTCCAAAAAGCATGGAGATGTCATTGTTCTAGGAGGTATTCTATTCTTAATCTATGGAAAAGAAGTACTCTCTCTAGTGGGTGGAAGTTATCAAGAATTTATGGAATATAATTCTGCTTACACCGTTCATTATGCTGGATTAAAATACGCTTGGGAAAATCATTTTGACCGTTATAACTTCTATGGTATTACAGGTGATTTTAGTGAATCGAATCCTTATTATGGACTCTACCTATTTAAACGAGGCTTTGGAGGTCAAGTAGAAGAACTAATCGGTGAATTTGATCTTATCATTAGTAAACCTTATTACTATCTCTATAAAGTAGCCTTTGGTCTTTACCATAAATTAAAAAGTATCAAAGCAAAAATACAAAAAAAGAATGCTTAATCACTAAGCACTCTTTTTATTTTTGATACGTTTTAACATATTTTTTTCCAGAATATGGATTACTTTTTACTTTACTATAAGAAGTTTCAAGTTTTAATTCTCTTGGATAAGTTAATGATTCTACAACCGAGCATCTACTTTCACTTGGAGTAAAAGCCTTATCTAATTTTTTAGTAGGTGTCTTATAGTATACACAAATAGCAGATCCATCTGAAGGTTGATATAAAGCTCCTTCAAAATAGTCTTCTTTGGTAGGATCACCATTAATACTAAGCTCAAGTCTTGAATGATTCATGTTTTCTTTTAAGAATAATGTCACTGGATTCTTTTTATTGGCTTTAGAAGCTTCTGTTAAAACTTCTTGGATAGCTAAATGTATATCTTGATACATGTCGCTTTGTACTAGTGGATCGATTGCTAAAGCTTCCATATACGTTGGAATCATATCAAAGGATAAATCGTTATCTGTAACTTGGTTCATTCCAAAATCGTAACCAAAGCCTTTGTTAGAAAAGATTTTGCTAATATCTCTACCATCAGTTGTATAATGGATATGAACTATTTCATATGTGTAAATCGTAATCGTTCCATCAAAAGTAGCATTTTTCCAAGATAAAGTATATTTATCGTCAGCCGGTTCGCCTTCTGTAGTAAAGCTTAATGCTTCTTTCCTATTCGCTGCTTCGGCAAAACTAAAGAATTCGTCAAGAGAACTTACTAATTTCGGATAAACTTTAGGACTTCTTTCCTTCGTTATTTCCGTTGCATCAATAAGTGCTTCACGAGCCGTTTTTTCTCCACTTTTATCTTGTGAAATTAAATATGATCCATAGATATCAAAAACATAATAATTTTTCATGTTTTTTTCATCCCCTTTTCAATAACGTTCTATATTTTAGCATAAAAAAAGCATTTTGTCAAACAAAACCTGCTATTTTTTTATATATATCTTATCGTTATCCATCGGAATATCAACATCATGCATGGAAAGATAAGAAGTAAGTCCTTTGGTATAATGATTTACAAACTGTTCTCTCCTACTTACTAAAGCTCCTTTTTCTTCTGTAACATCCTTTACTTTTTGCTCTAAAGCAGCTTTCTCCTTTTCAAAAGGAACCTTTTCTTGTCGAATCGAATCTATTTTTTCTTTTATTCTATCTTCATAATCTATAGGATAAGTCTCCACAATTTTCTTCTTCATGTTATATTCTCCTAAACCATCAAAGAAAAGCGTATCCTTAGCATCCATTTTAGAAAGTATAGTCCCAATAGCTAAAAAGGAAATACCTCCAACGATACTTAATAAAGGAACAGAAAGGGATAAAAACAAAGAATGGATAACAAAAAGAAAAACAGGAACACCAATAAGGGCAATACCAAAGGAACAAAAAAGGGTTCTTAAAGTGGCTTTTGTCTTAGTCATAGAAGAAAAATTCTTTTTATGAAGACGATAACTTTCTAAATTACAATTGAGAAGGTTCTCTTGGGTCGTTTTATATTCAATTTCTTGCTTCTTTTTGTACATTTCTTGATTTAGATCATTCAATCTAATATCACATTGCCCCATTTCTTCATCGATTTCTTTTAACATTTCTTGAAAAATTTTATAAGTCATATGATTTTCTCCTTAAAAACAGTTTCTATCTTAGCACAAAAAAAGAAACTTTTCAATTTCTTTTAATGCTTGATAATCTTCTTCAAAAAGTCATAAATGGTATTGAAGAACGTCACAGGTAAAGTAAACTGACCAATGTATTCGATAACTTCTCCACCAAAACCTCTTTTAAATTCATAGACGCCATAAAAAGGATTGTTTTCTTTTTCGAAATTCCCACTAATGCCATAGAAATTGCACGCTTTAAATCCTTCTTTATAAGCATCTTTTATATGTTGATCATACATTGCATATTTTGGGGTAAAACTATGATACTCGACTAAGCTTCCCGAGGTAAGGGTCAAATATTCACTTCCACTTCGAAGTGACAACAAACAGCCAATAGCTCTTCCTTTGGGATAATTTTTCTTGAATTCGTTTGCTTTCTTGACTTCTTCTTTATATTTTTCTACTAAGTGCTGACTCGTTTCTTTCTTGGCCTTTAACTTTGCACCTACACTATTGCTCTGCATCTTTAAGACAATTTCTTGATAATTCTTTTCTTCCTCTTTAAGTAAACTTTTGCTGTGTTCAAGATAGATATCCGGATCTAAATAGGCAATATAGATGGTCATTAAATCATGCATATACTCATACATTTCTTGATAATAAGCTAGATCACGGAAAAAGAATTCTTTTCTTCGAGCAGTAGATTCAAACAATTCTTCCATGACCGGTAAATCTTCAATAGACCCTTTTTTAACAATTAAACCCTTTTTATAGCTTGATTCCATATTCTTTCTAGTACTTTTTGAAAACTTTTCTTTTTTGACTTCATAAGGTTCATCTAATAAAAGGCGATAAGCAAAACGTACTTGCATGGCTTCCAAATATTGATTGAATCCAAAATGACGATACCCTAGATTGATTAGGTTTTGAAAAGCTTCCGTATCTTGATCATCAGGCTCTTTAATAGAACCATCACTTAAACGGGTGCGATAAATCAAATTAGGATCCATGATAATACGGAAACCTTTTCGTGCTTTCACAAACGCTTTAATCTCTTTCGTAAAAAAGGATAAAAGAGGTACATCATGATAATCGATTAAAAAGCCTCTTGGAGCATAGAAAGAACGTCTTCCTAAAAGAAGCGTATGTTCTTCTAATAAGGTTGCAGCCCTCACTTTTCCTTTTTCTTTAACACCTACATAATGTACTTTAATTCCTTGATGGGTTTTCAAATGTCCTAAGTAAGTAGTTTGCATAAAACTCTCTTGTGGATAGGTACTAGCAAAATCCATAAACTCTTGTTCTGTTAAAGTTACAAATTCCATGTTATCATCCTTTTCTTTTTATTTTCATTTCTCTTTTTAAATCATTTTCAAAAATATGGTCCGTTAATTTATTATACCGCATTAAAAGGAAATACGTAACGCTTCCTACCAAAGCGTAAAGCAAAATAACCAAAAAACTTTCTAATCTACTATCGTAAGAAAGCGGTACTAATTGACGGAGTACGAATAAAACTAGAAGCATAAGGAACGTACATTCAAAGATGGTAAGAATTCGTTTTAAGGTCTCTTCGTAACGTACTTTTAACTTTTTATTGAAATAGAATAAAGCAATAAACGAAGGCACTAAGTAGCCTAAAATCGATGCTGTTATACTTCCATAATAACTAGGAAGTCCCATCTTTGTAAAGGCATAAAGAAGCGGTACATTAAATAATAATTTAGTAAGAAAGCCTGAGATTAAAGAAATACCTACTACTTTATAAGCTTTTAAAGTTTGTAAAATGGTCATACAAGAAGTAAACAACGTCATGGCAAGGGCCGTAAATACATAATATTGATAACTTACCGTTCCATAAAGAAGGGAAGCTTCTTTGCCATAGAATAAAGTCCAAATAGGATCTGCTAAAAAAGATAGACCAAAGACCATCGGAACCGCTAGAAAGAAAAGCATTTGGAGTGTTTTAGTAATTTTATTTCGTACATCGTCATAATCTTTTTGCACAAGACTTGCGGATAAATTAGGAATAAGACTCACCATTACCCCAGTAGTAAGAGAAACCACAATCATATTGAGTTTAAGTCCCCACGTCGAGAAAACACTCATGATGCTTTCTGCCATCGTTACAGAATAACCTAGATTGTTAACAAGTGTTTTAACTAACGTCATAATGTCGATCGTACTATAAAGCGACTTAAAAATATCGATTAGAATAAAAGGAAGGGCATACGTGATAATCTTTTTTAAAATCACTTTATCGGAAATCTTTTCTTCTTTTTTAACTTCACCTTTACTTGCTAAAACTTTCTTGTTTTTATGAACTACCGAGACCAAATAAAAGTAAGAAGCAAGGGCCCCAATAGTCGCTGCAAAAACAGCTACTCCCACGGCATCTTTCAAACTTAAATGAAAAACTTTTAAAGTGAGAAAACTTCCAATAACAATTACAAGTACGCGTAGTATTTGTTCTAGAATTTGTGAAATCGAAGTAGGCGTTATATATTTGTGGCCTTGCAAGTAACCTCGGTAAACACTTAAGATGGGTACTACTAAGATAGCCGTTGAGACCATACGTAGAACAAACGTGACATCGCCTACACTATTGCCACCTTCGACATTTCCAATAATGGCTTGAGCAATCCAAGGAGCCGTTATAAATAAAACAAGGAAGCAAATAATACCAAAGCAAAATAAGGTCTTCTTTCCTAACTTAAAAGCACGTTCTTTCAAGTGATCATAACCTAATGTATGGTATTCACTAGTTACCTTCGATATAGCAAGCGGAATTCCTGCCTGACTAATACTTAAAAATATCGAATAAATATTGTAAGCATATCCGTAAAGAGCACCTCCAGTAGATCCAATAATCGCATAAAAAGGAATCACATAGAGGACACCTAGAATCTTACATAAAACAATGCCCAAGGTTGCAATAAAGGCACCTTGGATAAAGGAGTTCTTTTTCAAGTTTTTTATCCTCCTTTCTACTTCTTATTATATGATACCACAAAACCACTATTTTGACACCTTTTAGGGCACAAAAAAAGAGATTTTCATCTCTTCCATAACTATTTATAGTAAATAACTGGTTTGTCTGCAAAAGTTAATTCATTAAGATCATGAAGTGCGTCTTTACTGTAGGTACTAATAGAAAAAGTCGTATTCTTATTTACCGTAACATCGTATTCACAAGAAGTTGGCTCTAGAATATGTTTTCTACTTTGGCCCGTACAAGTTGCTTTAATTTCTTGAGAAGCAATAGGTAATAATGGACTTTTATGAAGTGCTTTCCAATATTCTTCTAAATCCATGCCTTTATCATACGTTAAAGACATCGCACCCATCATTTTTTCGTCGTATGTTAGATGTGATAAATAGTATTGATCAATAATCGGATAATCGACCTTTTCATCGTGGTTCGCAATGGTTTGTTTAATAACATCCACTGTACCGTCTTCGTTGATGTGAAGTCCAAAGAATTTAGCAATAATACGGTCATTCTTAGAAGTAGTAGCCGTTGTAAAAGTAGCAAAAGTATATTCTTTGGTTACATCATCTAAAGAAGAAACGGTTACTTGTGCTTCATTATTATCTAAGAAAGCTTTGGTTATCTCTACACGAGCAGTATTATTTTCTCCTACTAACTTTTGAACTTTCCCATCTTCATCTTTTACTTCTTGTAAATCATACTCTCTTAATCCTGCGATTAAATCAACACAAATGGTTCTATCTCTTCCTATGCTAAGTGGTAAGAAACGAATAATTTTATCGACATTGTGGTATTGATCGTAATCGTAATGAGCTTCATCAATATAAACCATAATTAATCCCCCTTTTTCAAAAGTCGTTGCCTATTATAGCACATTTTCTTTATTTTGGCAAGAGGTTTTTATGTTTTGTTAATCCTTTTTTAAAATGATGTGAAATTTATTTCTAAATGCAACTGTCATATTATGAAAGGATTGCATTTAACCCAAGAAATAAAAATTGTTGCATTTAAGTAACAAAATGTTTATAGTAACCTCGATAGTGCTTATGGAAAAGAAAGGAGATAGCCATGCATCTTACAGAAGATGATCGAATTACTATCGAGAACAAATTAAATAATCGTATTACATTAAAACAGATCGGAAAAAACTTAAATAAACATTGTTCTACTATTTCTAGAGAAATAAAAAATCATTATATAACTAAAAATACAGGAGCAATTGGAAGGCCATTTAATAATTGTCTATATAGAAGGACTTGCCCCAATAGAGGAAAAAATTGTAATATAAAAAATTGCTCTTCTTTTAAAGAAGAGAAGTGTTGTTTATTAAACAAAAGTCCCTATGTTTGTAACGGTTGTAAAAAGAGGTCACAATGTACATTATCAAAAAGATTTTATAATTCTTTTTATGCTCAAAATGAATACGAACAATGTTTAACAGAATCGCGTTCGGGAGTTGTCATTGATCAAGAGGAAATAAACTATTTAAATACAGTTCTTGTTCCATTAATTAAAAATCAAGGTCAATCAATTCATCATGCAATTACTAATAATAAAAATAAAATTATGTATTCAGAGAATAAAATATATAAATTAATTGATTTAGGATTATTGGAAGTCAGAAACATAGATTTACCAAGAAAAGTACGGTATAGGAAAAGAACTAAGAATGCGACTATATATAAAATAGATAAGCATTGTTTAGAAAATAGAACCTATGAAGATTATGAAGCATATATGAAAGAACATCCAGATACTCCGGTTGTAGAAATGGATTCTGTTGAAGGCAAAAAAGGTGGAAAAGTATTGCTTACTCTTCACTTTGTTAACTGTTCTTTTATGTTAGCTTTTATAAGGGAACATAATGATGCTCAGTCTGTAATTGATACTTTTAATTTTTTACAAGAGACTTTAAAAATAAAGAAATTTAAAGAATTATTTATGCTCATTTTAACAGATAATGGTCCTGAATTTTCTAATCCAATAGAAATTGAATTTGATTTAAAAACAGGTGAAAAAAGAACTCAAATATTCTATTGTCATCCTTCTAGTCCAAATGAAAAAGGTTCGTGTGAAGTGAATCATGAATTAATTAGAAGGATATTACCAAAAGGAACTTCTTTCGATGATTTAACTCAAAAAGACATCAACTTAATGATGTCCCATATAAATTCTTATAAAAGAAAAAAATTGAATAATGTATCACCCTTTACATTATTCAAAACTCTCTATGGTAAAAATACCCTAGATAAATTAGATATTAGAGAAATTAATTCAAACGATATTAATCTCTCACCTAATATCTTCCATAAATAAAATTTGTATCCATAAGCACTATTTTAGTATTACGAATTAAAGGTTGCGTTTTGAATTGCAAAAAAAATTTTTAAAATGCAAACTCTTTTCGTCGTGTACTAAAATCGACTTACAAATCATATTCTATGCACAAAATACTTGTATGTCAAGGGCTTTAGTTCATTTTACCCTTGACATACTCGTTTAATGATACAATTTTAATACAAATAAAGTATCACTTTATTTGTTATTAACTTAAAATCATCCAAAAGGTTGCATTTATCTCTTAAAAATTGCATTTACTTTTGGAATTGAGC
>CANRHM010000045.1 GCA_947630415.1 uncultured Bacilli bacterium
GATTATGAAACATTGCCCTATATCTACGGCTTTAATAAAGAGTGGACCTTGTGCTTTGTGTAAACAAAATAAATATGCTTTAATTGACCGAAATCAAAAGAGGTATCCACTTGTTATGGAATGTCCTTATACTCATATCTTTCATCATGAAGTGGAAAATCATTTAGAAGAGGTTCCTTTCTATTTGGAAAAAGGTATCAAAAACTATCGTGTCGAACTATTTGATGAAAACGAAGAAGAAATAACACATCTTCTTTTGGAACTTAAAAAAATGTTGGGATAAATTACATACAAAGTGAAAAAATTATGTTAAAATAAAGGTAGGAGGCACTTATGAAGACGAAAAAAGAGAAAGAACAAAGCGAAAGAAGAAATCGTTTTGTACGTTATTTAGAATTAGTACTTATTTTTGCTTTAACGATTGTATTCATGTTAGGACTTAGAATCTTTTATTTGAACGATCAAAATTATCAAAAGACGATTCCTATTATGCGTGATGTCTTGTTTGAGATTAGAGCCGGTGAAGTTGAAAACTTTGTTAATGAAAAACAAGATGCCATTCTCTATGTTGGAACTGCTTCTAACGAACAATCACGTGCTTTTGAAAAAGATTTTAAACCCTATGTGGAAGAGAATCATTTGGAAGATGTGATTACGTATTTAAATTTAAGTGATGTCAATGTAGATGATTTCTATAATCAATTTAATAGTCAATATAATTATAGTTCGTCTTGGTCTTATCCTGCTTTTGTCGTTTTTGAAGATGGAAAAGTAAAGAGCCTTTTAGCTTCTACCAAGAGTAAAACGTTTGATATTAATGAAGTGGACTTTTTTTTAAGAGATAATGGTTTAGGAGTTTATTTGAAATGATTCACATTGTATTATACGAACCAGAAATTCCTGAAAATACAGGAAACATTATGCGTACTTGTGTAGCGACTGGAACAAAATTACATTTGATTGGACCTTTAGGGTTTTCTCTTTCTTCAAATCATTTAAAACGAAGTGGCGTCAATTACATTGATAAACTATGGTATAAAGTGTACGATGATTTTGAAGATTTTAAAAATCAAAATAGGGGAACGTATTACTATTTTACAAGATATGGAAAGAAGCCTCATTCTTCTTTTGATTTTTCGAATAAAGAGGAAGAAATTTATTTGATTTTTGGAAAAGAATCGACGGGGATTCCAAAAGAAATTTTAAAAGAGGACTTAGATCATTGTGTACGTATTCCAATGAGTGAAGATGTAAGAGCACTTAACCTATCCAATTGTTGTGCGGTTGCGTTATACGAAGTATTAAGACAACAAGACTATAGAGACTTATTTAGAGAAGAACCAGATATAGGAGAAGGACACAAAGGAAAAGATTATTTAGAAAACTAGATAGAACTACGAAAAAACACTCGTAGTTTTTTTATGTTTAAAATTATCATGTTTCTATAACTTAAACATAATAATGAAGTAGGAGGACTACATGAAAAAGGTTGTGTGTTTATTATTTTGTTTAAGTCTCTTTTTAGTGCCCCTAACTCCTGTTTTGGCATTAGGAAACGATGATATTATGTTAATCAATGAGACGGGAAGTGAGACTGCTTCTTTGATTCCTAATGCAAAAAGTGGACTTTTAATGGAAGCATCTACCGGGAAAATTCTATTTGAAAAGAATATTGATGAACGTATTAGTGTGGCATCTATGACTAAGATGATGAGTCAGATTTTAATCTTAGAAGAAAATGAAAAAGGAAATCTTCCTTGGGATGAAAAGGTAACCGTTAGTAGTAATGCTTCAGGTATGGGTGGAAGTCAAATTTGGTTAGAGACGGGAGAAGTCATGAGTATTAGGGATCTCATGAAAGGTTTATCGATGGCTAGTGCCAATGATGCAACAGTGGCTTTAGCAGAAAGAATTGCTGGAACTGAAGCAGCGTTTGTTGAACGAATGAATGCCAAAGCAAGTGAATTAGGACTTACCAATACTCACTTTATGAACAGTACAGGACTGGATGAAGAAAATCATTATTCATCGGCACGAGATATGGCCATAATCGTCAAAGAATTATTAAAGCATGAACAGATTTTTGATTTCTCTTCGGTTTATGAAGATTATTTGAGAGTGGATACGCCTAACAAGTTTTGGCTCGTCAATACGAATAAATTGATTCGTACTTATCCAGGCGCCGATGGTCTTAAAACAGGTCATACCGATGCAGCTTTATATTGTATGGCCGTGACGGCTAAAAAAGAAAATCTTCGTTTAGTTGCTTTGGTTTTTGGAGAAGAGAATAGCAAGGTACGAAATAGTGAGACGGCAGCACTTTTGGATTATGGATTTAATCTTTATAAAATGCAATTGTTAAAACAAAAAGGAGAAGTCTTATCAGAAGTTGAAATGGATCTTTCGGATAAGGGAAAAGCATCGATTGTAGCCATGGATGATATTGGGGTTGTGACCAAGAAAAGTGAAAAAATGGAGAATGTTTCAACTGAACTTGAATTGTTTTCTTTGACACTTCCTTTAAAACCAGGAGATGTGGTAGGAAAAGTAACGTTGAAACAGAATAATGAAATTTTAGGAGAGTATCCTGTTACGGTACAAGAGGAAATAAATCCGATTGGTTTCTTCACTCTTTTTGAACGAATTCTTAAAGGCATGTTTTCCTTTTAATCAACATGTCTTTTCTTAGGAAATTTGTTAGGAAATTTCCTAAGAAAGTGATATACTTGTTTTAGAGTGAAAAGAAGGTGTGTTATGCAAACCAAGAACAAAGATTTAAAGGAACTAATCTCTCCTAGACAAGACTTATCTTTTACGGATTTAAAAATCTATTATACGGAGAAAGGATACGATGTAGGTCCAAACTTTGAACGCCAACTCGAATTCTTTACTTCGAATGGAAGTTATAACTTTATATCCTATCTTTTCTCAGATCATAATGACCTCTCTATTAAAGTCATTAAATATACGGATTCTTTAGAAGAAGTATATGAGTTTGGACATTGCTCCATCATTCAAGCGACTTACCGTATTTTAGAGAAATTACGGATGGAAAATAAAAACAATTTTTCCTATTACCCTGAAAACGATTCTCTTTATGATTATGATGTGGTCCGTGAAGTGGTAATCAATGCTATGATTCATAACGATTGGACTACCGCTTCTCCCATCTTTAAACTCTATCCCGATCATTTAGAAATAGAATCCTTTACGGTAATTGAAGAATCTAAAAGAGAAGCATTTCTACTTGGAAACTTAACTCCTTTTAATCCTTCCATTATCCGTATTTTTAAAGATTTGTATCTTGCTTTTCACCTTGGGACAGGCCTTCGTAAAATCTTAAAGAAATATCCTAGTAGTATCTATACTTTTACCTCTACCTCAGTTCTTGTAAATATTCCTTATTACCATCGTTTATATGTGGAAAAAACGGACTCCAATAAAAAAAGTTCTTACCGTGTTACTTCCATTTCTTCTATTCAGTCCTCCATTCTTAAACTAATGGAAGATAAACCAACGATTACCCAAGATGAAATGGCTCATCTTTTAAATGTTACTCCAAGAACAGTACGGAACCACATCAAGTATTTAATGGATGAAAACTATGTAGAAAGAAGAGGGGCTACGAAAAAGGGAGAATGGCAAGTTTTAAAGCATGAAAAGTAGGTTTTGCTTGCATTTCTCTCACTTTTGTTGTATAATTAAGAAACCTAATGAAAGGAGGATAATCGAACTATGACAGAAAATCTGTTTACACATTCTATTTCGATTATAAAACCGAGTAGTAATTTAGATACTTTTGAAGTAGCCACTTATGAAAAAGGAATGCCCCTAGATAATGGATCACCTTTTTCCTTACATATTTATGCTTTCAATGATTTCTTTCGTAAAAATCATCTAGATGGACCGATTATTGAAACGCCGGAAGATGCTTATAAAATGATCATTCAAATTGCTTATTTAGTAGATCATCATTATAGTGTGTTCTGTGATTTGGATTCATCTTCAATTCTTGCTTTACCACATAGAGAAGAAATTCCTTATTCTCTTTATCGAAAATTACTAGTGGATAGTAGTGCACTTAGTCATTTTGATATGGTAAGTGTGGGGGCTTTTTCTTATCGTGGAAAAGAAGATTTACCCGAAGTTATGCCGTTAGTGGACTTTGAACCTAAAGTGGAAGGACTTGCTCCTTTTGAAAAAGCCTTAACGCTTTATATGAAACCCCAAAACAGTATTAAACATGTTTCCATAGCTTAAAAAAAGATGCTCTTAGTTGTTAGCACCTTTTTCTTTGCGTAATTCTTTTTCTTTTTCACGGTTTAAAGAGCGAACACAAGGAATTTCTCCCAAAAACTTTTCACTCGTCGTAACAAACTCATCAAAAGTCATGGTTACTTCAAAAAGAAGGAAGTGATCGTTCCAATCATCGTAAAGCGCATTTTCCATCGCTAATTCTTTGGTTTCAAAATCTCTTTTCTCAAGATCTCTTCCTTCCATTCCACCATAACTAGAAGTACGATAAAAGACTATTTTTTTCATGCTTTTTTTCTCCTTTTGTCTTTCTATTATAAATGGCTTGTCTTTAAGTGTCAATTGAAGCTATAAAGATTGCTAACAAAAGCCTATAATGGTAGAATAGATGTGGAGGGATGAAGGAAGTATGAGCAGTAAAGAAAGTAATTTAAGACTTATCATCATGCCTAATATTGTTACCTTTGGAAATTTAGTAGGCAAAAAACTCAAGACGATAAGACATGAAGAATACTCTAGTATTGTAAACATTAAACTAGACCGGTTCAGTAATGGAGAAGGGAAGGCCACCTTACTTGATTCGGTGAGAGGAAAAGATGTCTTCTTGTTATCCGATATTGGAAACTATGGAATCGAATCCTCTTATTCTTCTAGAAATCGAACGTATTTTAAAAGTCCCGATGATCACTTTCAAGATATTAAACGTGTTATTTCAGCCATGAATGGTAAAGAAAACAGTTTACATGTCATCATGCCTCTTTTGTACCAATCAAGACAAGATAAAAGAAAAGGATGTGAATCCTTAGACTGTGCCGATGCCTTAAGGGAGTTGGAGTCTCGTGGAGTTGATGGTATTATTACCTTTGATGTTCATAATCCAGGTATTGAAAATGCTCTTAAGAATTGTTCTTTTGATAACTTGTATCCAACGTATTCCATTTTAAGTCGTTTTATTAAAGATGAAGAGTACGATCCAGATAAACTAATGATTGTGGCTCCTGATACAGGTGCCATGGACCGTGCGATTTACTATGCTAGTGCTTTAGGAGTCGATGTTGGTGCCTTCTATAAAAGACGTGATTTCTCTAAAGTAGTTGATGGTAAAAATCCGATTGTAGAACATCGTTTCTTAGGTTCTTCCGTTGAAGGAAAAGACCTCTTAATTACCGACGATATGATTGCCTCTGGTTCTTCGATTTTGGAAGTTGCTAGTGATATGAAAGAACGAGGTGCCAATAAAAGTTATTTGATTGCTACTTTCCCTTTATTCACAGAAGGAGAGAAAAGTATAACTGCCTTTGATGAAGCCTATAAAAAAGGTATTTTCGAAAAACTCTATACGACCAATGTCACTTATGTTCCAGAAGAAATCAAAAATAAACCTTGGTATAAAGAAGTTGATTGTTCTAAATATTTAGCTCGTATTATCAATGCTATGTACGAAAAAGAATCTATTCGTTCTTATCAAGAAGGAAGAGCCAAGATTGCATCCAAGATGAAAGAACTTGGAAAATACCCCAATAGAAGTTAGGAAGCGAAAGCTTTCTTTTTTTGTCGATTTTCTTTTTTAGCTAGTTTTGTCGAAAGACTATTTCTTTTCTCAAAAACATTTTATAGTAAAGACAGGCAGTAAAAAGAAAGGAGAAAAGATGCCAAGGGATGCTGTAGTAGAGGATTATGAACGACTGGTATATTCGATTATTAAAAGATTTACCCCGTATTACGATAAGGAGGACTTGTACCAAGCAGGAATGCTAGGGCTGTCGAAGGCTTTAAAAAAGTATGATCAAACTTATAACAACACCTTTTCTACTTATGCGTATAAGCACATCTTAGGAGAAGTGTTAAGTTTCATCCGGGAAGATAAAAACATCAAAGTAAGCAAAGACTTGATACGCCTATCTAGAAAAATGGAAGAAGTACTAGCTCAAAGAATGGAAAGAAATCCTTCGCTTACGGAGTTATCTTTGTTTTTAGAAATACCAGAAGATGTATTAGTCGAAGCCGAACAATCGAAGATTTTTGTACAAAGTCTAGATCAAGCCTTGATGGAAGATGAAGAAAAAGACCTTACCTTGTACGATGCTATTCCATTTGAGGAAAAAGGATATGACTCGGATATTCAAGACTTACGAAGGGAACTCGAACGTTTACCAGAAGAAGAAAGGAGATTAATTGAAGAACGTTACTTCCAAGATAAAACGCAAAGTGAAGCGTCTAAAGAGCTTGGAATGTCGCAAGTTCAAGTATCTAGATGTGAAGCAAAAATCTTAACGAAATTACAACAACGTTTAGTGGCATAATAAAAAGAGAATCACGGGATTCTCTTTTGTTTTGGTTTTATTACAGCTTTGATTTTACTTAATTGGGTACTAGTTAACATGGTATGGTAGATAACCGCTTGGTAGAAGATATCTTCTTCCGAACGATCTGGAAAATATCTTTTTAAAACGCTTCTATTACGTAATACTTTATTTTTAGAAATCAACACCTGATTAAAGTTATAACATTCCTTTTCTTCGTCCAAGTAATCATTTTTTGTTTCTAGATAAGAATCAATAAAGGAAATCTCTAATCTAGAAGATCGATCCAATACTTTTTTCATTTCTGGGTCTTGTTCAAAAGGAGTACTATTTTCGATTACATCATCTAATTTAGCAGTAGGAATAAAGAAAGAACTACCGGTTTCAATGCTATAGGGAATGGTATCTTCTTTAGTTACAGTTTCAAGTCCAAAACAAGAAGCAATTTTAAACCGTTTCATGACGTTTTCTAAATCTTCTTTATTCCCTTTTATTTTAATTAGTTCTAAAAGTGGAAGTTCATTTTCTAAAGCAAAATCGATTAAATCAAAATAAGCTTCTTCTTGTAAAGGAAAAAGTGTAGGCTCCTTGGCTAGATTTAGACCATAATTTTTGCTTAGCAAAATTCGTGCTTTTATTCTTTCAGGATCACTTAAGAGAATGTTTTCTTGATAGGTAGCATTTTTAAAGTCAATACTTTCTTGTTGTAATAAATCGAAAATTTCTTTTGTTTCTTGCTTTTTAGATGAAAGAATCTCTTTATGGAGTGTTAGAAAATCAAGTGAAATAGCATTGGTTTTAAAATAAGATAACATATTTTGAAGCGATTCAAAATCCGCTTTTAAAAGACTTTTTAATACCTCTATATTCTGTATGGTTCCTATCGGGAAATGAGCATCTCTTAAAAGACCCACATTTCTTTTTAAAGCTTCGTCTAGGAAGTCTTCTTTTTCTAGTGCTACTAGAATACTTGGATGTACTTGATCGATTAACAAAGTATGTACCAATGCATGTTTTTGTATTTTTTCTTTTTCTTCTTTTAACACGTGCTCTTTTACTTGTAAGGTTTCTAGTACCTGACTAACTAGTGCCATTTGAATTGGTAGAGAAAGATCTTTCCAGTCAGGATCTATTTTGTTTAGTTTTTCTCCTTGCTGTAATTTCTTTAATACTTTTTCATATGTTTGCATCTTACTTCTTCTTTGTTTTTTCTTTTTTTCTTCTTCTTTTTGAGTGCTGCTTTGATAGGCTTGAAGCATTTCTATTATTGCTTGATAGTTGGTCTCTTGTTTGATTTCTTTTAGAACTTTATTAACAGCTCTATGTAGAATTTCTTCGTTAGTTCCACTTCTTCTTTTTTCATCATTTGCTCTCATTAACATGTTATAACTATCTTTAAAGGTAAGCAGTTGTAACCACTTTTCCATAACCTTACGATTTCTTTTTTTGTAATCGTAGAATTTCTTTGCCAAAGTAACTCTAGTATCTTTTGGTTTGATTACTTTGGCCACTTTGATGGCAAATTTAAGTGCTGAATCATCTAGAGCTACATTTTCTTGTATTTGATTTTTTTCAAAATATTCTGCACACTTCGTTATCTGAACAAAGAAGTTATGTGCACTATTTCCCATTTCATTTTTCTTGAAACTATCTATTTCGGTTCCAATTTGTCTTGCTTCTTCTTCGGTTATAGAAGGTTCCATGGCAAGAAAGAGTAGGGCTAACCATTCTCCTTCTGTAAGATCATTACAGTTTCCCGGCTTAAGAGGATTAAACTTTTTAAAAAGTGTTTGAAAGTATAAAAATCTTTCATTCTCTTCTTCCTTTTCTAAACTTGCTATTTCTTCTTGAATTTGTATTATAAGATCCATATTACTTACCCCCTTTCAAAAGCGTAAGTATTTTTTCTGTTTTTGCTTTATTTTGCTCTATAAAACGATCATCTTCTAAACAATCAAGAATTTTTCCTAGATTCATCATATAAGTTTTGTAACGGATATCTAAAAAGTTTTTTTCTTGTTTTCCCCAGTATTGTTTTTTATTCATAGCTCCTAATACTAAATGCATATTACCCGTTAAGTGAACTACATACAAACGTGCTTGATGGACTTGGTTTTTTACGACTACTAAATTGCGATAACTACTATTGTTCATCGCATGTGAACAAACGGCTTGTCCATTCATAAAAGGGATTATGATTTTTAAAAAGTGAGGATAGAGTTCCATAGGAAGTGCTTCTAGATCTTTTTGTAAATAAGATTCATGGGTGGAAGTCTCTAGATGGATTAAGGTAAGGGGTTCTTTTTGTACTTGTATCTTTTCTTCTTTAACGGTAGAACGGCTCTTTTTTAATTGTTCAAAAAGGGCTCTTTTTCTATTTAGTTCTTTTTGTAATTCTTGTTTTTCTTCTTCCTTTACAGTAAGTGTAGGATCCATAAGACAACGATTCAAAAAAACGATGTCTTGATAATAGTAATACATGACTTGATTTAATGTAGCATCGAAAGTAGTACTTTCTTTACTAGGTAAAAGAGAATCTACATCGTCCACTTCAGCTATTTCTAAAAGAGCTAGTATTTCTTTGGCTTTTGCACTAAGTGGTATTTCTTCTTCGATAGATGCTTTTGTTGGTCCTTTTTTGATATCATTTATTAAAATAGGTATCTTGCTTTCGGCTTCTCTTTGTTTAAGTATCGATAGGCTTCTTTCTTCTTTTTGGATTAGACTTTGATTGTATTCGTATACCAACATTAAAAAGTCCAGTACTTCTTTTTCTTCTTTAATACCTAGACTATTTGCTAAAGCAAAAGGATTTTCAATATACTTTTCCTTTACTTGTTGTTTTAATGTTTGTAAGTCCATTGTTTGCCCATCTCCTTAAAAAGCGTTTTCTAGTATAACACAGTGTTTCTTCTTTTTCAATTCTTCTGTATAGAAAAAAGAAAAAATTCCATACTAGGAATAGGTGATGATGATGGAAAAGAAAAAATACGAAACAATTGTTAATAAACATAAACCAAAAGAAACCCGGGTACAAAATGCGTTTATTGCGTTTGTCACAGGAGGTTTAGTAGGGGTATTAGGACAGTTTTTAGTGGACTTTTATTCGTGGTGGTTACACATTAGTTCCAAGGATGCTTCAACTTTCATGATTATTACGTTAATCTTTTTAGCCTCTTTATTTACAGCTTTAGGTTTCTTTGATAAATGGGTTACTTTTGCAAGGTGTGGATTAATTATTCCCATCACAGGGTTTGCGCATTCCATGACCAGTGCTGGAATGGAGTATCGTAGAGAAGGACCGATTTATGGAATTGGAAGTAACATCTTTAAACTAGCCGGAAGCGTTATC
>CANRHM010000046.1 GCA_947630415.1 uncultured Bacilli bacterium
CTTGAGGGATTCGAAGAAGGAGAAAGTAAAGGAATTCAAAAAACTCAAAAAGAAATCGTTTTAAACATGTTAAAAAAGGGAATGGATATGGATACAATAAGAGAAATCACCAATCTTACCTTAGAAGAAATAAAAAAGATTCAAGAAAAAACAGATTAACAAGAAAACGATTAAATTCGTTTTTTTTTATTGACTTCTGAAAGAATAGTTGCTATATTATAATTGTACTAGTCCAAATAATACAGTAAAGGAGAATGTGTATGATTAAAGTTACTCATGTAGTCAAACGATTTCAAGACAAAGAAGTCTTATCTGATGTCAACTTCACCTTAGAAGAAAATGGAATCTATGGACTAATCGGTGCCAATGGTGTGGGGAAGTCTACCTTGTTAAGACTCATTAACGGCATCTATGCCCCCGATGAAGGAACCATTACGTTTGGAAAAGAAGCTATCTTTGATTGTCCTAAGGCCAAGGAAAAGATGTTCTTTATTCCAGACGAAGTTTATTTTTATCCCAATTATACTTTGTACGATATGGCCTTGTTCTATAATGCCATCTATCCATCTTTTAATTTATCCAAGTTAAAAGAAATGGCCGACGAATTAAAACTTTCGATGGAAGAGAAGATTGAACATTTATCGAAAGGACAAAAAAGACAATGCTCTCTTATCCTAGCACTTGCTTCAAGGTGTGCTTATTACTTTTTCGATGAAACCTTTGATGGAATTGATCCCGTCATTCGAAAAGCCATTAAGAAATGGATGATTGATTTGATGGTCGAAGAAAAAACGACGTTCTTAATTGCTAGTCACAATTTACGTGAACTAGAAGATCTTTGCGATCATTTAGCGATTCTCTACAATGGAAAAATCTTATTTGAAAAAGAAACCGATGATTTAAAAAGACAACTCTTTAAAGTGCAACTTCACTTTAAGAAAGATTTAGAAAAAGAAGATTTTGCATCTCTAGATTTACTTTCGTATCAAAAGATGGGAAGTATCATTACCTTAATCTTACGAGGAGAAGAAAAAGAGGTTCGAAAACAACTCGAAAAGATGAAGCCCGATCTTTTAGATTTTATACCACTTACTTTAGAAGAAATATTTATTTATGAAATGGAGGCGTTAGGTTATGGCGTGGTGGAATAAAAATTACTTCATCCAAAATATTAAAAAATCCAAAAATATCTTACTTTTTGCCTTTGGCTTTATGACCCTTTTAAATGGTATTAGTTTCTATAATACAGTTGCCTCTTCTAATCCTTTTTTATTAACAATAGAAAAACTTTCATCTATTACCATATTTGGGGTGTTCTTTCTTCCTATTTTGTTATCGATGACCTTATTTAATTATATTTATAAGAAAACATCGATCGATTTTACTGCTTCTTTGCCGCTTAGTAGAAAGACCATCTTTTTTACCAATACCGTGGCAGGGTTTACCATTATTTTCTTGTTTATCTTAGTAAATACCTTGCTTTTAGGACTCATCACGGGACTTTCTCCAGGTGTTATCTATTCCCCTTATATGTTCATCGATTATTTTATTATCTTTTTAGTTCTTTATTTCTTCCTATTTACAGTTAGTAATTTAGCTTTATCTTTAGGAGGAAATAAGATTACGCAAATTGCCTTAATACTTCTCATCGTCTTCTTTGTTCCTTTCCTTATCTACACCATGATGTATTTGTACGAAAGACAGTTGAGAGTTCGTTTTTCCATAACCACCTTTGCCAATATAGTACATAGTTATTCCCCTTATTCGATTATAACCAATGGAATTGCTAGTTTAGTACTATCGGGCCTTTATGGAAGTTTTACCTTAACTAGTATGCATGTTTTGTGGACCTTGCTTTTAAGTATTCTTTATTTCTTTATCGGAAGTTACTTCTTTAAGAAAAAAGAATTCGAATACTTTGATACCTCGTTTAAAAGTCCAAAAGTTCATCTTTTGGTACAGGCTTTAACGCTTTCACCACTTGCACTTTTTCTCTTTCTTATGTTTATCGGAAGAGGACCTAGTGAAGGATCCATTGTCCTATTATTCTTGTTTCTCTTAGTAATTTACGTTCTTATCTATAACCGCATTACCAAATGTAAACCAAAAAGGATATTTACTATTTTAACTTTTGTAGGAACGCTTTTAATGGTTTATGGTTATATCTATGTGATTGATCGTCCAAGGACCGTTACTTATCAAGAAGAAGATGTAGAATCGATCTCCATTGAGTATGCTAGTAACTATGCATTTAAAATAGGAGAGGACTTAATTCCTATTTCGAATTCTTCTATAAAGACAGAACTACTTCATAAAATCATGCAAAACCAAATAGAGCATGAGGAACTTAATAGTACAGAAGAACAAGAAGATAGCTATACGAGTGATCGTGGCTCTTCTACCTTTTTCATGCTCGTAATAAATATGAAAGACCATCGAAGTATTCGGGAAAATATTACTTTAACGAAAGAAGAAACCACTTGGCTACTTCAAGAACTAGCAAAAGATGAACATTACCAAAAACGACTAAAAGAAGAAATTAGTCTTCAAGCGATTGGAATCGATTATGAAGGTTATTTCTTAAAAGTATCTCCAGGAGATGCTATCTCGAAAGCTCTTACCTCGTTAAAAGAAAATTATCCATTAAAAGATTATTTAGATAAAGATAACGGTCGTTATAATCCGAGTCTTACACTTTACACTTATAAAGACTACAAACTAAAAGAAATTACACTTTCACTTAAAAATTATAGTAAAGAAGAATCCCTCATTTTAGAAGCCATTAATCGAAAGACCCAAAAAGAGTTGTCTTCTAACTTAAAAAAGGATAACCTTAATTACCTAGATATTGATATAATAGATAAGGAAGAAAATAATGAACCGATTTCTTTTGATAAGATTGATCTTGATAAAATGTTTTCATATATCGAAGCAAAAGATCCTGTTGTCGATAGCAGTAAACCTTATTTAGTTATTTGTATGGTGATCGATAATAGACAATATTTTTTCTATAGTAACGACATCACTTCTTTTGAAAAAGAAATTTTAAATAAAGATTAAAGAAAGGAGGAAGTATCCTTGTTACATACAGTTATCATTGATTATCAAAACAAACTGCCCATTTATTTACAAATTGTAGATCAAATAAAAGAACATGTGGCCTTAGGAATATTACATCCAAAGGATCAACTTCCTTCGATTAGGGAGTTAGCTTCCTTTTTAGGAATTAATCCGAACACGGTTAAAAAAGCCTATGAAATATTAGAAAGTGAAGGAATTATTCGTTCTTTATCGACCAAAGGATGCTTTATTTCAGAAGATATTTCAAGTGTTCTAGAAGAAGAAATTACCAAAAGAATAAAAAAACTAGACGATGAAATCCAAGAATTAGAAAAATTAGGTATATATCGTAAAGAGGTTTTAAAACGATTAGAGGAAGGAAAGTAGCCTTCCTTTTTTCTTGCTATTTTATCAATGTGTGCTATAATAAAAATACTTTTAAAGGAGCGATTTGTTATGAATAACTTAGAAGAACTATTTGATTTTGATATTAAACCAGAATTACCATATGGTGAAATGTGTGAACTTAGAGAAGGTTTTGCCAAAGTAACTAACTCTGGTGATATGGGAAACTATTATTGGGTATATAATACGGAATTTCCTAAAGCATATCTCCAACTTGTTCCAACAGATTACTCATCTTTTTACGATGGCTGGGATCATATCCATGGAGATACTGAATTTTGGGCAAAACCATTTGCTTCATTTCAAGCAAAAGAACCAGTTATCTATCCTAAAGATACACATAATAAAAAAGCTAGTGTTCCTTTTATGTTTAAGCTTGCTATACCAGATGAATGGTTAGCAACCTTTGATCTTTGTTATATACGATGGTATGGAATTGATAATAGATACTGCTTTCCTTTTTTTAAATATCCTTGTTCAAAATATGATCAAGATGTAGAACAATATTTAAAAGAAGGTCATACATTAATTAAAACTGGAAAACAGTATGATGGTTGGGATGAATTTGAAATAAGTGATACAAAGGTAAAAATAGTTTATGATAAAAAGAGAGGACATTATTATCATGTCCAACCAATTCCTTTTTGTAAAGTGGGAAATTATTTTGTAAGTCCTCTTTTAATTAAAAAAGAAGTCCCTAAAGAGCAAATAGATGAACATATGCAAGAAATATGGAATACCGTATTTGATAAAAAACTATTCCTTGAAGAGATGAAAGACCAATTAAAAAAAAGTTTTGCTGAACATTATTTAGAAGCAGAGATGCAAGGTGTAAAAAAATTTGAACCATTAAAATTAACTTCTCCTGAACAAAATATTCATGATAAAAGATTTGTCGAGTCTTCAACGAGAGAAATAAGTGATTATGCCATATTAACAGGTGGTCTTGGTGTAGTAAATATAAATAATATAAGATCAAGACGTAGAGATGATTACGAATTATATTGTAGTTTTATTGAAAGTAAAGGTATCATTGTAGGTTCATATTTGAAAAATTGGTATTTTTTAACTTCAAATTGGAAGTTGGAAAGTGTACCCGGAGGATATAAAAATAATGGAACAATCAATTTTATGGACAACTTTGATTTCAGTTTTTTAGGATTAAGATTAGGATTTCACTTTGATTCTTTAGAGAAGACATTTACTAAAGTAGAAGGGAATATTGGTTGGTTACCCCAAGAAGCACCTCAAACCGTTTTAAATGATGGGTATCAAGAGCTATTTGAAAAAGCCTATCAAAAAGATTTGTTAGAAAAAACGGATGATTATTTTACAAATCCTAAAACCAAAGAGAAACAAAGAGTATATCATGCTTTTGGAATAAAAGCGATAAGAGTAATTCCAAGTTTTTATGAAACAACATATTTCTATAACCATTTATCAAACGGGAATGTATATCGTCCAAATTATAAAGAACCAATATGGGTAAGAGTAGAACCAATTGAATGTTTAATTGATGGGAATTACGCCGAATTTAGAAAAATTTTAGTTGCAGGTTTACCAATTAAAATAAAAGAAGAGGATTTAGAAAAAATAAAAGACGATTATAGAAATTATAGAAGAGAAATATGTGGTATGCCAGAAATAGAAAATAAAGAAGAAATTTCTGACTTTGTTAATAATGTATTTGCTAATGAAATCAGTAGAGTATCCGAATTGGTGCCATATATAGATGTACATGGTAAAGCACCAGGAGATTATGAGTATGATCTTTGTAAAGAGTTCCTTCCAGAAGATAAGCGACCATATTGCATGCGGCTTTCTATAAGACATAAAACAGTTAAAGATTATTTAGATGAAAAACGGAGATAATTATTTCTCTGTTTTTATATTTCTTAACACTTTCCTTTTTCTTGACTTTGATGAGTAAGTAGAGTATAATAAGAGCACTTTAAAGGGGAGGAATAATAGATGTACCAAGCCAAAATCATTAACTATATACGAAATAGTATTATGAAAAATATGTCCAAAGAAGAAATAAAACAAATTCAACCTGGATTTGGAAAAGTAAAAGAACGTCTTACAGAACAAGACAAGATTCAAAATGCCAGGGCCTTTTTGTATTTTTTATCGCAAGTAGGATTTAATCCATATGAAGAGGGAAGAGTAATGGAACTAATTCGTTCTGTTCCTACTTCGTTAGCTATTCATTTTCCCGATATGAATCCTTATTTACTATCAGAACGAGTAGATTATTTGGATCTTGATGCCTTTGGTATTGATGGTGCTCATGGGAAACTAGAACATGGTGAAATTGATATTCCCAAATCTCTTGAAAGTGATGCCAGGTTTTTAGAAGGTAGACTGGTTTTAAATAGAGGAATGCATACCTATCCACGTCCTAGTTTTGATGAATTTGATACCGTTCTTGCTTTTCATGATTATGAAAAGGGAAGTCTTAGTCAGTTATATGAGATGTTAAATATCGATATTCTGCATAAAGTAGCAGGCTGTATGGTTCATTTAAATGGAGATCCTGAAATCGATACGTTTAATAAGGCCTCTATGACTACTTATAAAGCACTTACTGATTACTTAAATCAAGAGGGAATGGATTTAAGCTTTGTACATGCAACGAATCAAAAAGATCATTATTATTTGATTAAAAAAGGTTTATAGGAAGGAGAAGGAAATATGTTATCCAATGCATTATTAGAAGAAATGCGTCCAAAGATGGAAATTAGTTATTATAAAGATGGATTCCTTTACGATGGAAACTTTGAAGCAATTCCAGAAAATGTTCAAGGAGCCCATGTCATGACCATTTTCTATGCGGTAGGACCGGATGGAAAGTTTGAACTCACAAGCGATAGTTATGACTTATATATTGGTGTCACTCTAGATATCGACAAAGCTCTTTTAGCACTTAAAGGAACATCCAGTTCGGTTTCTCTATTAGAAGAATATCAACATAAAGGTTATAAAAAAGCGGTATCCTTACCGGGATCTATTATGCTTCCATTAGCACCTAGAGATAGAGCTTATGAAACAAGAGAAGAATTTAAAGAAGCCATTGAAAAGATTCATATGACTTTTAATACCATTCATTACGAAGTAGAAAACAATATGCCAAAACAATATCAGAAATAAGGCTCTTTTAAAAGCCTTTTTCTTTTTGAAAAGTTCACCCTTGTAAAAAAGAATACTTTATGATAAGATAAAAATACCTTGATGAAAGGTGATATGGTCTGTTGGTGAAGTGGCTTAACACACCGCCCTCTCAAGGCGGCATTCATGGATTCGAATTCCATACAGACTACCATAGTATGTAAAGAGTCGAATGGGGACTCTTTTTTCTTTATCCGGAACTTAAAAAGTATGATATACTTTCTATAGAAGGTAGGGTGGCTAAAGTGGATATAGGAATAATACTTATTGCAGGTGTTTTGGTAGGAGTCACGATTTTTATTATTGGAAAACCTAAAAAAGAAGGAAAGAGGGAAAAAGATCTTTCTTATTATGTTAAGATGCCTTTACAATATACGATTGATCAAGTACCAGTTTCCTTAAAAGAATTTCAAAAAAAGGATAAAGATTTTGATCCTACTTATTTTTCGTTTATTGCTTTTTGTTTGTTTCGAGAGGTACAAGAAGCTTGGTCCAATCGTAACTTAAATAAATTAAAATCCCTTATTGGAGAACGTCTTTTTGAAACGTATGAAAAAGTAATTACGAACTTCATCCAAAAAGGACAAAAGAATGTCATTCAAGATTTAATGCTTTTAAATGCGAAGATTTGTTCCGTTAAAATAGAAAACAATAAAGAAACAATTCAAGTTTTAATGATGGTGAGTTGTTATGACTATTTAATAGCTACTTCTTCTCATCGCCTTTTATCAGGAAATAGTGAGCGTAAACTTTCGATTACTTATTTAGTGGAATTTGAACGTACCAAAGAAGCAAATGAGGAGGCTATTATTTGTTCTAACTGTAAACAACTAGTAGATAAAAAACATGCCATCAGATGCCCTTTCTGTAATCAAGAATTAGTGCCAAAGTCGTATGACTTTATTATTACGAATAAAGTGGTTTTAAAAGAAACGGAGTTTTAAAATGCTTATTTGGACCCAGGAATTATATCAAAAATATTTAGAAGAATTAATGCGTAATAGGGAAGAAGAGTACCGTCTTTTTCAAGAAAAGATCATTGCTTCTAAAAGTCCTATTTTAGGAGTTCGTACGCCTATTTTAGATAAGTTGGCAAAAAAAATCGGAAAGACGGATATTCCTTCTTTTTTAGCTTTGGTCGAAAATAAATTTTTCGAAGAAACATTGGTGGAAGGAATGGTTCTAGCTTCGATCAAAGAAAAAGAAGTCTTTTTAAAAGCGTTTAAAAAGTACCTTCCTAAAATTGATTCGTGGGCTACTTGTGACTTATGTATGGCACGGTATAAAATCATTGGTAAGAACAAAGACTATTTTTATCCTTCTATTCAAAAGTGGACTTTATCGAAAGATACCTTTACTTCTAGGGTGGGTTTAGTTCTTTTAATGGATTATTATTTAGATACCCATTTAGAGGAGATTTTTTCACTTATTGAAAGAATGAAAGCAACAGGGTACTATGCTTTAATGGCTGCTAGTTGGCTTCTAAGTGTGGCCTTAGTCAAAGATTATGATAAAACGGTTTCTTTTCTTTCCAGAAACACCTTAAATGTATTTGTTCACAATAAAGCCATTCAAAAAGCAAGAGAATCTAGAAGAATAACGAAAGAACAAAAAGAAGCACTTTTAAAATTAAAACGATAAAAAAGGCATCCCGTGGATGTCTTTATTGATATAATTCTTCCTGTAAAGCTTCAATATTCTTACTCATAAGTGAGATGTAATCTTCTTTATCATCTCGTTCTTGATCCGTAATATTATCAAGTCTTCTAAATGTTTTGGTTTTGCAATTCGTTTGATCAATCACTTTCGTAATCGTTGGATTTTCGG
Source organism: uncultured Bacilli bacterium (assembly GCA_947630415.1). Taxonomy (GTDB): domain Bacteria; phylum Bacillota_I; class Bacilli_A; order RF39; family UBA660; genus Faecenecus. Next base: position 8,461 of record CANRHM010000046.1, read on the forward strand.
TATCGTATTCAAACATGAATAAGTAATCAACTTCTTTGTTCTTGAAAAGATTGATGACATTGTTCACAACTTTCTCGGATGGAACACCATTCTTTTCATCGAGCGAAATAACATTTAATCCATATTTTTCTAAGTATTTAAGGGTATCGTTACTAACGACAATCGTTTTATTAACGGCATTTTCAGCAGCCAGTTTAATTTCAGCATCAAGTTCTGATAGAGCTAATTGTAAAGCTTCGTAGTTATCATCAATTTCTTTTTCTAAATAACTATTCGTTAAATATTCTTTTAATCCATTTCTTATATTTTGGGTCATCATCAACAAGTGAGAAGGATTTAACCAAAGTTCTTCGACCCCATAGGTAAGTTCCATTCCAAATGCACTATCGATGATTAAAAGATTCGTGTTTCGATTTAATAACTCTGAAGCGGTATCTTTATCGTTACTTAAATGATTGTAGATAAAAAGTTCTTTCTTACTATAATCTTTTAATTGCTTTTCACTTAAACTGTAAGTACTGGTGTTGGTGTCGTCTGGATAAATAGAAGAGATGACCGCATGTTCTCCATAAAGTGAACTCGTAATATATTCGAGTGGATACACCGTCGTTACAATTTCAATATTTTCTAGACTATCTCGTTTAAAACACCCCGTCATTAAAAATAACACTAAAACCAAAAGCCCCATTCTTTTTATTGTTTTCATTTATTTTTCTTCCTTCCTTGGTACAGGATCATACCCTGCTTTAAAAAGTGGATTACATTTTAAAATGCGCTTGATGGATAGATATGTTCCTTTGATACTGCCATAGGTCCCAATCGCCTCAATCGCATAATTAGAACACGTTGGCTGATACCTACAGTAAGCATGATGAGATAAGGGAGTCATTTGATAAATTTTAATCAAGCCTACTAAAAAGTATTTCATTTTCCATCTCCATTCTTATTGTACTAGAAAAAAAGACAAAAAACAATTCTAAAAAATAAGTAAAAAGATGAAATGTTAATTTTCATTTGGAAGTCCGTTTTTAACAAAATAACGGAATTAAGTCTGATTATAGTATAATGAAATTTAAAATCAAGGGCGAGTGAAATGAGTTTATATACCCTTGATTTTTAAATTTCATTGATTATAATAAGTAATACAAATAAAGTTATTCTTTATTTGTTACTAAACAATTAAAGGCATCCTATTGAAATAAAAACGGAATTATGTTTAAAAAACGGACATTTGTTTGTTATTTTCGTCGTGGAAAAATTTAACATTTTATGTATTCTTTTACTTACTTTTATCAATCTTATTTC
>CANRHM010000047.1 GCA_947630415.1 uncultured Bacilli bacterium
TAAGCAAGGGTATCCCCTAATAGAATATTACTCGCAAGGACTAAATTTAATTCCTCGGGAGCACTTAATAAAAAGTCGCTAAGGTCCCTATTTTGAATTAACTTGTTGCTATTGATTTCACTAACGCCTTTTTCATGATATTTTTTTCTTCGTTCATTTGGTAGTACCGGAATTTCTTTTTTTACGTTTTCGATTTCTTCGTTGGTAAGTACAAGCATAGGAATATCTGGTTCAGGAAAGTAACGGTAATCGTTCCCTGTTTCTTTGACACGCATAAGAATAGTCTTTTGTGCTTTTTCATCAAATTTTCGAGTTTCTTCTTGAATCGTTCCACCTTGTTCATACACCTCGATTTGATGCTCCACTTCTTTTTCAATGGCAAGTCCAATCGCTGAAATAGAACCAATATTTTTAATCTCGGTACGGGTTCCTAATTTTTCCGTTTTACTTACCGATACGTTAACGTCACACCGCATACTTCCTTCTTCCATTTTACAATCGGAAATATCGGCATAAAGAAGAAGTTCTCTCAACTTTTCCACATAAGCCATCGCTTCATAAGGGCTATTCATATCGGGTTCGGTTACAATTTCAATTAAAGGAACACCGGCCCTATTAAAGTCCAAAAGCGATGAAGTAGCACTATGTGCACTCTTTGCCGTATCTTCTTCAATGTGAATATCGTGAATTCCTATTTTCTTAGGTTTTCCATCCACTTCAATTTCCACATAGCCATGTACTCCAATTGGCGTTCTTGCCTGTGTAATTTGGTACCCTTTGGGTAAATCGGGATAAAAATAGTTTTTACGATCAAAATACATTTGTTGATTGATTTCACAATTTAGGACTAAGGCTGCACGTAAAGCAAGAAGAATTGCTCCCCTATTTAAAATAGGAAGGGTACCAGGATAACCTAAATCGATGGCGGTAATATTACTGTTGGCCGTCTTTAATTCGCAGTGAATCTCGATTCCTACCGTTGTTTTATAGTCCATACTACTCTTCTCCTTTCGGATCTAGCTTTAAGTTTAACTCTTTCTCTAAGAAAGATGCAAACTGATACATTCTTGCTTCATCAAAGGATTTTCCAATGATGTGAAGACCTATAGGCATATGCTCTTTACTAAAACCAATCGGAAGGTTGAGTCCAGGAAGTCCTGCCATATTGACTGGAATAACTAAAACATCATCCAAGAAAGAACGCATAGGGTCATCGGTATCTTGTGCTAAATCATAGGCGGTAGTACACGTGGTAGGACCAATAATAAAGTCGTACTTTTCAAAACATTTTTCAAAACTTTTCTTCATGTCGTCTCTAATTTGCATCGCTTTATCGCAGTAAACTTTAGCGTTTTCCCCACTTAAGAGGTAACTTCCTACCATGATTCTTCGTTTGACTTCATCACCAAAACCTTCTTCACGGGTTCTTAAATACAACTCTTCGACTTCTTTGGCGTCATCCACACTATGACCGTAACGAACACCATCGAAACGTGCTAAGTTAGTGCTCGCTTCTCCCATGGCAATAATCTGATACAAAGTAACGGCATTTTCAATATAATCGATATCGACTCTTTCCACAGTAACACCTAATTTTTGTAATAAAGCGACGGTCTCTTCGACCTTTTCTTTTATATTAGGCGACACTACATCACTCATAAAATAATTAGGAAGAGCTACTTTCATACCTTTGATATCTTGTCCAATAAACCTAGTGTAATCTTCTATTTCATGATAAGAAGAAGTTAAATCATGATCGTCTTGTCCCTCGATTACATTCAATAATAAGGCATTCTCATACACATTTCTACTCATTGGACCAATGGCATCTAGACTTGATCCAAAAGCTACTAGTCCATAACGTGATACTCTTCCATAGGTTGGCTTCATTCCAACAAGTCCACAGTAAGAAGCAGGTTGTCTAATACTTCCTCCTGTATCGGTTCCAAGAGCAAGAGGTACCATTCTTGAGGCTACTGCTGCAGCACTTCCTCCAGAAGAACCTCCAGTAATTTTAGTCTTATTCCAAGGATTTTTAGGGGCCCCAAAATAACTCGTTCTAGAAGTAGACCCCATGGCAAACTCATCCATATTGGTCTTTCCGATAATAATTAAGTGTTTCTCTTTTAATTTAGAAACCACGGTCGCATCATAAATAGGAATAAAATTATCCAAGATGTGAGATGCACATGTAGTTCTTAAATCCTTAGTTAAAATGTTATCTTTAACGGCAACCGGAATTCCAAAAAGAACATTATCTACTTTCCTTCCTTCCAATGCTTTTGCTTCTTTAATCGCTTCTTCTTTATTTAAAGTAATAAAAGCATTGATTTCAGGATCTTTTTCAATTCTTCTAAAAGCTTCTTCTACTAACATCAAAGGAGTTACTTTCCCTTCTTTTAAAAGCGTATGAAGTTCTAAAATACTTAAATCCAAATAATTATTCATGAATCATCACCGGCACTTCTATAAAATTCCCCTTGGTATGAGGTGCATTCTTTTTAACATCTTGGAACGTAATTTCTTCTTGTGTTTCATCATTCGTAGGTTTTGCTTCATGATCGACTGGTGCAATTAAAAAATCAGTATCGTAATTTTTAACCTCTTTAATTTTATCAATTTCATCTAATAATTTCTTTAATTGGTATTGGTACTTTTCTAAAGTCTTTTCATCTGATATTTGAATACGTGCTAAACATGCTACGTGTAACACTTCTTCACGACTTAATTTATTGTCCATTTTATCCCTTCTTTCAAGACGTATTTACTATTATAACATAACTTCTTCTACATTATAACAAATTTTATGTTCTTTTGAAACTGCTTTTAAAAAGAAAGAAAAAAAGACCTAAAAGGTCTTGCACTATAAAACAAAAGTTTGATATAATTGTATTAGGGAATATCAGTAGTTGAGTGTCTACCTCCAATCTTTATAGAAAGGAGGTTTGATATAGTGAAAACTAAGACTTTTATTTTAAAAGTTCTCAAGTTCATTACTATCATTTTATTTCTCCTTATCATGATGATAGTAGTTATAAAAAAATGACACTCATTCGCTAGAATAAGTGCCTAAACAAATTTATTTTGGGTAGACATTCAACATGACGAAACTGAATGTTCCCTTTTTTATTTTATGCAAGATTTCTTGCTAAATACATTTTATCACAAAAGGTACTAAATAGCAAGCAAATACTCTTCTTTGACTAATCAGTATTTCAAAAAAATAACATAAATTTTATAACAAATAGACTTGTAAATCAAAACAACAGTTTGATATAATTGTATTAGGGAAACTTAGCAGCCCCGTGTTTGCCTACTTCTTACATAGGAAGGAGGCTGATAGTTATGTATAAGAAAGATTTTTTAATTTTTTCTTTAATTACTATTATTTTTTTACTTATTGGTCTACTTTTTACGATTGTAAAATAGCGCTATATAGCAAAAGAAAAGCACTCAATTTACTTACGTAAATCGAGTGCCAACCAAATTAATGGCGAGTACTCAACACTGTGATGTTAAGTATTCCCTTTTTTATTTTATGCAAGATTTCTTGCTAAATACATTTTATCACAAAAGATATAAAATAGCAAGAAAATACCTTACTTTTGATAGATTACCATAGCTGAAAAACAATAGATTTGATCTTCTCCAAACATAGAACAAGAAACATCAAACTTAATATCTACCACCTCAATCGTGTTGTTCTCATTCAAAAAATCATTAATAGCTTTCTCTAAATCTTTTTCATGGGCTTCATCAAACAACTTCACTTTCATATTTATCACCAAGATTAAGATAGCAAATAAAATATAAAAAATTTGTCAAAAAAAGAGGATATCCTTTTATTCACAAGAATATCCCATTTCTTCAAAGGCTTTTCTTACTTCCGCTTCATTTTCATCTTTTAAAACACCTATTTTTTGTCCATCTTCTTTACTTAATAAAGAAAAATCAATATGAAGGAAAAAAGAAGTCTTTTCATTAGCCGATTCAATTTCTACAAAAGAGCCTTTTTCTATTCCTAAATCATAAGGTTTTAAAAGCGTAGTTAACTCATCAACCGTGTCTTTGTCATTTGTGTTTAAAGAAGTAGAAAGGTCTATATTTTTAATCTTATCCCCTAGAAAAGATAAAACAGCATCTTGTTCAATGATTTGTTTTTCATCATTTAATAGATACTTACAAGTGAGTGTTTTTTCTTCTTGTTTTCCACATCCTGTTAAAAGGATAAGGAAAAGAAACAAAAGTAGGTTATATTTTTTCAAATAAGACACCTCTCTTCTTTTTATTTAACAACAATATTGACAATACGTCCTTTGATGACAATCATTTTAACAATTTCTTTTCCTTCGGTATGACGTTTTACATTTTCTTCACTCATGGCTTTTTCTTTGATGACATCCTCACTATCATCGACATGCACTTTAATCGTGGCTCTTACTTTTCCATTGACTTGAACTGCAATCTCTTTTTCATCTTCAACTAATTTAGAGGCATCATAAGTTGGCCAAGTGGTATAAGCAATGGTATCTTCATGATTTAAGAAAGTAGCCCATATTTCTTCTGTAATATGTGGTGCTACTGGGTTAAGTAATTGAACAAAACCATCGGCATAACAACGTGGGAATTTGTTCTCTTTATAAATCGCATTAACAAAGACCATTAATTGACTGATTGCCGTATTGAAACTTAATTGTTCGTAGTCTTCGGTTACTTTCTTGACCGTCTCATGATAAACTTTTTCGATAGCCGGAATATTTTCATCTACAAATGGAATCGTTTCAAACATACGCCATACACGATCGATAAAACGTTTACTTCCTTCAATTCCAAATGGATCCCATGGTTTGCTTGCAGAAAGAGGTCCCATGAACATTTCGTACATACGAAGGGCATCAGCTCCATAGTTTTGTACCATTTCATCTGGATTAACAACATTACCACGAGACTTACTCATCTTTTCTCCGTTTGAACCTAGAATCATTCCTTGATGGAACAATTTTTGGAAAGGTTCTTTGGTAGGAACAACACCACAATCGTACAATACTTTATGCCAGAATCTTGCATATAACAAGTGAAGTACCGCATGCTCTGCTCCTCCTACATACAAATCTACTGGTAACCAATGTTCAAGTAATTTAGGATCCGCAATCATGTTGTCATTATGAGGATCAATATATCTTAAATAATACCAACAAGATCCTGCCCATTGAGGCATGGTGTTGGTCTCTCTTGTTCCTTTAACACCATCAATTTCAACATTCAAGAAATCAGGGCAATGTGAAAGTGGACTTTCTCCTGTAGCACTTGGTTGATAGTTGTCGGTGGCAGGAAGTTCAAGTGGAAGTTCTTCTACATCTACGGTACGCATCGTGCCATCTTCCATGTGAATAATAGGAATAGGTTCTCCCCAATAACGTTGTCTTGAAAATAACCAGTCACGTAATTTATACTGAACTTTTGCTTCTCCTACTTTATGTTCTTCCAACCACTTAATCATCGTGTTGATAGCTTCTTCTTTCGATAATCCATCAAGGAAAGAAGAATTGATGTGTTTTCCATCTCCTACATAGGCTTCTTTGGTGATATCTCCTCCATCAATAACTGGAATAATCGGTAAATCAAACTTTTTAGCAAACTCATAGTCTCTTTCATCGTGGGCTGGGACGGCCATGATGGCTCCTGTTCCATAGCTTGCTAAAACATAGTCTGAAATCCAAATTGGAATTTTATTTCCATTTACCGGATTGATAGCATAAGCTCCTGTAAAGACACCCGTCTTTTCTTTATTTAATTCGGTACGTTCCAAATCACTCTTAGAAGCACATACCCTCTTGTATTCTTCGACTTCTTTTTGATGTTCCGGAGTTGTAATTGCATCTATAAAAGGATGTTCTGGTGATAAAACACAGTAGGTAGCACCAAACAAGGTATCGCATCTTGTGGTGAATACGGTAAACTCTTTATCATAGCCATCCACTTTGAAACGTACATTGGCACCCGTACTCTTACCAATCCAGTTCTTTTGCATTTCCTTAGTAGATGCTGGCCAATCGACAAGGTCCAAATCCTCTAGAAGGCGCTCTGCATAATCGGTAATCTTAAGTACCCATTGGCGCATAGGGCGACGAATAACGGGATACCCTCCACGTTCACTTTTTCCGTTAATAACTTCTTCGTTTGCCAAAACGGTTCCAAGTTCAGGACACCAGTTAACAGGAATCTCATCCACATAGGCAAGACCCTTTTCATAAAGTTTCAAGAAAATCCATTGGGTCCATTTATAATATTTTGGATCGGTCGTTGCTATTTCTCTATCCCAATCGTACGATAATCCAAGGGATTTAATTTGTTTTTTAAATGTCTCAATATTCTGAGCTGTAAACTCTTTTGGATGATTTCCTGTTGTAATCGCATACTGCTCTGCAGGAAGACCAAATGCATCCCATCCCATTGGATGAAGTACATTATATCCTTGCATTCTTTTCATACGCGATACAATATCAGTTGCCGTATATCCTTCTGGATGCCCTACATGAAGTCCTTGTCCTGAAGGATAAGGGAACATATCCAAAATATAATATTTCGGACGTGAAAAGTCCCAAATATCCGTCTTAAACGTTTTATTCTCTTCCCAATACTGTTGCCACTTTGTTTCTACTTTTTTAAAATTATACATCTTTCTTCTTTCCTTTCTCTACTTTTTTAAAATACGTTCCAATTAAATGGAATGAAACTAATATGAGCACAATTGCTAAAACAAAACTTGCTAACAATTGCAAAATGAATCCATTGATAAAACTTACTATGGTTACTAATAAAGCAATATCAAAGCTTGATACCAAGGCGATCACATATAAGAATTTCTTATATGGTATTTTAGTTAAATCGATTTTGTATCTTACCACCAAGTATTCTATTTCTATCGGTAAGTCTTTATTTGATTCTTTCTCTTTCTTCTTTTTTCTTTTTTTCAAAATCTTTTTTGGTTTCTTTGGCTTATCTTTATTGAGTTCTTTTCGAACCAGTCTAAAATAATACAGTAAGAATACAATCAAGAATACACCTATAAATAAGATTGCTTCTTCCATAAGTCCTCCTTCTAAATAAAAAACGTCCTTATTTAACATAAGGACGAAATTTTCCGTGGTACCACCTTAATTCTTAGGTATCTAAGCACTTTATCTCGTAACGTGAGTGATACGTTCCTATCTTTCTAAAAGACAAGTTCCAAGCTTCTTTTTATCTAGTTTCCACCCACCACTAGCTCTCTATTTAAAAATTCACTTGTACTACTTCTTTTGATACGAATTCAAAGATTTCATGTATTAGTATATTAGATTTCTCCAATATATTCAAGTAATTTTAAAAATAATTGCATGTATTCTTTTGTAAGTCCCTGTCTTTTAAGTTTTCTAATCTCAATACGTTTTTTCTTAATCGGTAACTCAGAAAACATAATCGAAGAGATTTTTTCTTTTAAATAGGTATTGATCTGTAAGTCCATCAAGATACTATCGACATCGTCGTTAATAACACGAACGGCATCGATTTCGATATCTTTTCCACGACAGTTAATGGTAAGTTGTCCAACACTTGGTACTTTACTTACTTCGACTACAAAGTCGTTTTGTTCAATGTAGCTTTTGGTAGGAATACTGGTACTATTGAAGTAAGCTACAATGGAATCAGCTTCTTTGGTGTTACGGAAATGAATCTTGTAATCTCGATATTGAGGAACTAGTCCACTTTTTCCTTGTAAAGAACGAATAATCACGGTGTAGTTACTAGGTAAGTAGTTATAATCGATTTGCGTCGTTAAGAAGTAACCATCTTTATAAAGAGATGTTACCCCATCGTCTTCATACAAGTTATAGGTATTGTTCTTTCCTGGAAATACATGAATTTCCATCTCAGTAGGATTTCCTGTATTATTTTGATTACTCTTATTCGATAAAGGAATAATACTTCCTCCACGTACAAACACCGGATAATCTTCATCACGGAAGAAAGAAACTTGTTTCTTATTTCCAGGAAATTTTTTACCGGTCTTAAAGTCATACCAAATACCTTCAGGAACATAGAAACGATGAATCGTACGGTTCATAACCAAGTCTTTTTTCGAAAGAATAGGCGCAATCATCATTTCATCTCCAAAGTAGTATTGATTCCTGTAATCTTCATCATCATAAATCCATGGAACCGAATAATATAAAGGTTCAATCAATGGTTTTCCCGTCATAGAATAAGCATAACTTGCTGTATATAAATAAGGAATTAGGCGGTGTCTTAAACGTAAGTAATCATCCACGACCGTCATGGTTTTAATATCCCATCTCCAAGGTTCTCTCTTATAGTATTTTCCACGTGCGGAATGAAATCTTAAAATAGGACTAAATACTCCTAACTGTACATAACGAATATAAAGTTCAGGGTCTTCAATTCCACCATGGTTACCACCTATATCATGGCTCCACCACGAAACGCCTTGATTAGCGGCATTTTGATTTAAAATAGGGAGTTTTCTTAAAGTATCCCAGGTTGCCTCTGTTTCTCCCGAATATAATACCGGATATCGATGTGGTGCAATTAAAGCAGGACGTCCTAAAAGCATTCCTCTTTTCGCATTGGTTCTTGCAAGATCTAAGAATTGATAATGGTTTAATAACCATAAATCCGTCATACCTTTATCCACTTTATCATAATCGTTCCAGAAGAAATCCACCTTTTTGGCTTCTAAAGAATGTAAAAATAACTTCATATATACATCCATACAAACAGGATTCTCTGGATCAAATGGAATAATCGTATCTTCTTTTGGCTTCAAATATTTAACCGCTTCGTTATATAAACTTTCAAACGGATAAATGCCTTCACTGGGATCCACTTGTAAACCTACTCTTATATTATGTTCATGTAACATTTTAATCGTTTCTTCTGGATTTGGAAACAAAGTAGGATTAAAGGTAAATCCGGTCTTCACTTTTGTCTTATTTCCCTTTTTATCTTGTATTTCTCTTAAGTGCCAATCTTTATCTAAAAGTACTACCGATATAGGAATATCGTGATATTCAAAATTACGAATTAACTCTTCTAAAGCATCATTACTATATTCCGTATTTCTACTCCACCAGTTACCCAAGGCATATCTTGGAATAAAAGAAGGATTTCCCGTCAATTTAAAATAATCTTGTAACGCTAATTTAAAATCATCTTTATATACAAATAAATAAATATCGATACCCGGAGTTTCTCTTTTTTTAAAAGTTCCATCCGCTTCAAACAATAGACTATTACTATCATCAAAAGAAGCAAAACCATCCAGTGAATAAAGCCCTTTATAAGGAAGCTGATTTTTCTTAGGTCCATCAAAAGAAGTAAATACCCCTTTTAAGTTTCTTGCTTCTGGATGTTTATAGTACCAAGTCTTATCGGTATCCCTGATATTTACTTTTAAGTTATTCATAGGGACTACTTTCCCTGCATCAAAACTAGTTTCTTTTTGATATTGTAATTCAAAGTATTTGGTGCGAATTACTAAAAACTTATTATCTTCTTTTACTTCAAAAGCAAAAGGAGGAAAATTACGGAAAAGAGCAAACTGACT
>CANRHM010000048.1 GCA_947630415.1 uncultured Bacilli bacterium
AACGAACAGAAACTTGATACAAATAGCCAAGGGGATAAGGTTACGAGACAAACCAAAGTCCAAAAGATACACGTAACCTTGGAGAGTAAATCAAGTGAGTAAACGAGGAAAGTGCAATGTCTTACCGATAGGAGGTCTCATAGACGTTAAGGAGGACCCTAGAAAGAAAACGGTCGAAAAAGGTTTGCTATGAGAAGTCAAGAGAGGTCAATAGTACTTATGAGAATAAGGAAGGACTGAACCATTTATGAAGTTCAAGTACACTAAGATTATGTTAGTCATTAACTAGAATGTAATAAGTAAAGAAAGTAATGAACGTAAATCATGAAAACCATTTATAAAGAGCAATGTGATTAATGTTGAGATTAGGAGGAAAGAGCGAAGTAGGAAACTATTAGAAAGAGTACTAAGTGGAGAAAATATAGCAGATGCTATGGCAAAAGTTATAGGCAACAAAGGTGCTGGAGGAATAGATAAAGTAAGCGCCCAAGATTTCAAAGACGCAATGGAAAATAAAGAAATCAACTTTGAAGAAATAAAAATGCAAATAAGGAATCGAAGATATAAACCAAGTCCAGTAAGAAGAGTCTATATTCCCAAAGAGAATGGAGATAGAAGAGGACTAGGAATTCCTACAGTAATAGATAGAGTAATACAACAATCCATAGTGCAAGTATTAAGTCCCATCTATGAAGAAAAGTTTTTTCTACTCGATTACTTTTAATGAATTTTAATTATTAACTGTGTAAAATCAATAAGACTTTCTATAAAAAACTATAGAAAGCAAATATAGTATAAAGACTCATTGATGGTGAGTCTTTTTAGTGCAGTACTTTTTTTAGATGACGTATATGACCTATCGTGGTGATTAAAACACTCATGGAAGTTGCAATGAGTAGAGAATACATACCAATATGACATAGACTTACGATAAAAAGAAGTATGGTTTTAACAATAATTCCCTTTAAATTGTCGTACATCATTTCTTTCGATAGATCCATCGATTGCATACTGGCAGCAAGTGGGGCTTGAATGTAATAAAGAAGAAAGATTGGGGCAACGGAGAGAAGATACGGAACTCCTTCTTTCGTATGATAGAAAAGTTGTAAGAAGAAGTTTGGGAAAAGCATCAAGATAATAGTGTAAGGTACTCCTATTAATAATGAAAAGAAGATCGCTTGTTTGATTTTCTTTTTGATATAGGTATTTTCTCCTTTGGCATGGGCTTTTGAAATAACAGGAAGTAGGGCATTACTTATGGCATTGGTAAAAAAGCCTGGCATTAAAAGTAAAGGCATGACGTATCCAGAGACGACTCCATATTCAAGAACAATATATTCGTTGGAGTAACCTGCCATTAATAGAGAAGAGGTAAGAATAATGGGTTCCAAAAAGTAACCAATGGATCCAATTAATCTTCCTCCTGTAGTAGGTAGAGCAATATCTAAAATATCTTTTAAATTCTTTCTACTAGGGGTAATATCTTGCTTACTGAGACTAAAGTTTTTAGGTAAAAAGAAGAAAAGAACACTTATGGATAAGAGTTCACTTGCCATATTGACAAGCACTAATCCAGATACAGCATAACTAACATCGATAGAGAGTAGATAAGGCGTAATAAAAATAATTAATAAAAGCCTTATAATTTGTTCTAGAATGTGGGATATCACATGAGGAAGCATCTTTTGTTTTCCAAAAAAATAACCTCTTAATAAGTTAGATAAAGCATCGAATGGAATAACTAGTGCAATCGATAAGATCGGAAGATAACTTCTGGGTTCTTTTAGAAAATAATTACTAATATAAGGAGCCAGAATAAGAATTAATCCAATTAAAAAGAGATTAAAAACAATAACGACAGGAATGGCAGTAAAGACCACTTTCTTATTATTATGCGTATCTTCTGAGACAATTTTAGAAATCGCTGTGGGCATACTCAATTGTGATAACGTCATAAAAAGGGAAAAAGTAGGGAAGATGAGCATATAGAGTCCAATTCCTTCAAGACCAACAAGTCTTGTCATAACGACTCTTATAAACATCCCTAAAAACTTGGTGATAGCACCTCCTACCATCAAAATTAAAGTCGATTGTATAAATTTTTCTTTTGTCATAAAATCGCTTCCTTAAAAGAAGAAAACTAGTATATAATAAAGATATGAATTAGAAAGATTCCTTAGCACAAGGAGGATGTTAAAAATGAAGAAAAAATATTTAAATGTGCTTTTACTTATTACGATTGGACTTTTATTAATCATTGTTACCAAAGATGGATATAATTTTTTTGGATCTGATATTGATTGGTTCAATCAACATCTTACTTTTGCAACTTACTTTAGACGTCTTTTCTATGAAACAGGACATTTATTTCCTAATTTTTCATTTCATTTAGGAAGTGGTATCAATCTTTTTTCACTAGCGTATTATGGACTTTTTTCACCTTGGTTACTGTTGTCTTTTTGTTTTCCTTTTCTTTCGATGACAACGTATCTTCAAATCATTAATATCGTTACCTATTTAGGAACTGTTATCTTTTTCTATTTCTTTTTAGAACATAGAAAAGTTTCATCTCCTATTGCGTTAGTAACTTCTCTTTTATTTATGACCGCAAGTCCTGTTTTATATCACTTTCATAAACAGTTCATGTTTGTCAATTATTTTCCTTTTTTAATTCTAGGTTTTTATGGAGTGGAGTCCTTTATTAAAAATCATAAAACAACGTTACTAACGATTTCGGTTTTTCTTATTTTCTTAACGAGTTTCTATTATGGAATTCCTTGTCTATTGGTTCTTGTTTTCTATTATGTTTATTTGAAATATCAAGATAAAAAAATAACGTTCAAAACGTTATTTCAAAAAGAATTCTTTTATCTTTTATTAGCGATGGGGTTAGGTATCCTTCTTGCTTCTTTCCTTTTACTTCCAGCTCTTTCATCGATTCTAAATGGAAGAAGTGGTATGGGAAAAGAATTTTCTATCATCTCTCTTTTACCGGATTTAAGTGGTTGGAATCTTTTGTATCATTCGTACACGATGGGATTATCTATTCTTTGTCTTCTTGCTTTAATAGCTAGTCTATTCTCTTCTAAAAAAGAAGAAAAAGTACTTTCTATATTGTTAGTTGTTCTTTTAACCATTCCATTGGTTTCCTATTTCTTAAATGGAGGACTTTATATAAGAGGAAAGGTCTTTATTCCTTTTATTCCGCTTGTCCTTTTATTAACAGCGTGTTTCTTAGAGACAATCAAAAAGAAGAAAGAGGAAATTCCTTGGAAAAGAGTAGGACTTCTTCTTTTAATTCCTATCTTAATCGTCTTTTTTACCCATATAGTGAATCAAAATTATTTTATTCTATTTGTACTGGATGTTCTCTTTACTTATCTTGCCATTACTTTTTATCAAAAGAAAAAAAGATATGAATATTTTCTTATTTATCCTTTACTAATTACGATTCCACTTTGCATTGTAATTAATCGAAGTGAAGCGTATGTCTCTTTAGATACCAGTGCTAGTTATGAAGAAGAAAAAATAAAAGAATTGGTGACGGATGTAGAAGAAAGTGATACCTCTTTCTATCGAATGAATACGGTATATGATGTTTTCCATACTATGAACCAAGTCTATTCTTCGAAATACTATACCACTTCACTTTATGGCTCAGTTCAAAATCCGTACTACCGAAAGTTTTACTTTGAAATCATGAAAAATCCCCAAAGTGAAGAAAATTATTTAATGTTAGCGAATAGTCTTAATCCTATTTTCTTACCTTATATGGGGGTTAAATATGTAATTTCTAGAAGCGCTCCTTTAGGGTATACGTTACAAGAAGAAAACAGCTTAAATTTATATCAAAATGAACAAGCTCTTCCTGTATTTTATGCGAGTGATCAGTTGTTTCCTCAGATGCTCTTTAATTCATTAAAATATCCCGATAATTTAGTAACTCTTTTAGAGTATGCCGTGGTCGATAAAATTTATAACACCGCCTTTACAGGACACTTACAAGAAGTGGATTTAGGACTTAGTGAACAGTTGGAAGGAATCCATATCATTCTAAATGAAAAAGAAACCAAAGAGATTTCCCTTAACAAGAACATTCAAGATAAGATTTTACTGCTTTCTTTTGATTTGACGAAAGACACGGCTTGTAAAGAAAGTGATCGTAGAATTATTGATATTAATGGTGTTACCAATCAAGAAAGTTGTGACCTTTATACCTATGGAAACGGGAATCATACTTTCTATTATCCGTTAGGAAGTAATGATGACTTATCTTCTTTAACGTTTACATTTACGAAGGGAGTCTATGAATTAACAAATGTAAAGACCTATTTAGTAGATGCGAACCTATTAACGAATTATCAAAAACGAATTACGCCGATGGAAAATATTCAAGTAAAAGAAGATAAGATTGAAGGAACGATTACAGCTAAAAAGAATAGTTATTTTATCACGAGTATTCCTTATGATAAAGGCTTTACGGTTTTAGTCGATGGTGTTAATACCCCTTATGAAATTGTAAATACCGCCTTTCTAGGTTTTCCTATTTCAGAAGGAAATCATAAAATCGAAATAAGTTATCAAGCACCTTGGTTTAAAGAAGGAAAAATCATTTCTGGAATCACTCTTCTATTAGTAATTGGAATAGGAATGAAAGAAAACTACTTTATTTCTAATAAAAAGACAAAAAGAAAAGTAAAATAAGAATAGATTCACTTATTTTTACTTTTCTCTTGAAGTAATTTGTTTTATAATGAAATTAGAAAGAGGTTCACTTCTATGGATATGGAATTTAAAAATATTATGGAGTTGTATCATCATGTACTTCCTGCTTTAAAATGTAGAGAAAGAGAACTCAAAGAAAAAGGGTTTCCTAAGATTTCTGTAGATTTTATTTGGGATACGTTAAAAAGAGAAAAATGGAGTAGAAGTTATCATTTGACTTTAGGAGAAATGGTCAATGATATTTTAAAATTTGAACCAAGAACCGAAAAAAATCTTTATTCAAAAGAAGAAGTTTCAATCTAAGACAAGAGGTGATATTGATGAGTAAAGAGAAAGTCCATACCCTTGATGATTTATTGAAAAGAGTAAAGTCGTATATCGAGGAAGAGGACGAAGTTAAACAAATTGAAGAAGCATACCATTTTGCAGAAGAAAAGCATAAGGGACAGTTTCGTAAAAATAAAGAACCTTTTATTACCCATCCACTAGAAGTAGCTATCATTCTAACAACGGTGTATGCAGATAGTACAGCCATCAAAGCAGGACTATTACACGATGTGTTGGAAGATACGGACACTACGAGGGAAGAAATTGAAGAAAAGTTTGGATCCGATGTTGCAAAACTAGTCTATGGAGTTACGAAACTAGGACAGTTAAACTTTTCCGTTGAAAATGAATATTTAATTGAATATTACAAAAAGATTGTGGTTGGAATGAGTGAAGATGTACGTGTTATCATCATTAAATTAGCAGAACGTCTTCACAATATGCGTACGCTTTATGCCCTTCCACTAGATAAACAAAAATTGGTGGCGAAAGAAACCTTAGAGATTTTAGCACCCATTGCTCACCACTTAGGAATTCATAAAATTAAAAGTGAACTTGAAGACTTATCGCTTCGTTATTTAAAACCAGATGTCTTCTATGACATTGCAGAAAAATTAAATAACACCAAACTAGAACGGGATAACACAGTCAATGAGATGCTTGAAAGTGTCAGCAATCTCTTAACAGAACATCACATCAAACACGAAATTAAAGGACGTGCCAAAAGTATTTACAGTATCTATAACAAACTCGATAAAGGGAAAAAGTTTAGTGACATTTACGATCTTTTTGCACTTCGTGTCATCGTGGATACGGAACAAGAATGTTATATGGCGTTAGGACTTATCCATTCGAAGTATCGTCCTTATCCAAAACGTTTTAAAGATTATATCGCCATGCCAAAAGCCAACATGTATCAGTCTTTACATACCACCGTGTTTGGAATCGATGGCTATTTATTTGAAATACAAATTAGAACCCATGCCATGGATGAAGTAGCCGAAAATGGAATTGCTTCCCATTGGGCCTACAAGGAACATAAAAATGCTTCTGAAGTATTCAAAAATACCACGGAACAAAAACTGCAGTTCTTTAAAGCGATTATCGATTCTTCCAACGATAAACTAAATAGTGAAGAAGTAATCGATACCATCAAAGAAGAATCAGAAGAAAATAGTATCTATGTATTCACTCCTAAAGGAGATGTATTTGAACTTCCAAAAGGGGCAACACCGATTGACTTTGCATATCGTGTTCATACCAAAGTAGGAGACACCATGGTAGGAGCCATTGTTAACAACAGCATTGTTCCTTTGGATTACGAATTACAAAATAACGATATTGTCAAAATCAATACCAATAAGAATTCCAAAGGACCTTCGAAAGAATGGTTATCGATTGCCAGATGTTCGCAAACCAGAAACAAGATTCGTTCGTTCTTCACTAAAAGTGAAAAAGAAATTCATATTGAGCGAGGAAAAGATAGTCTTGAAAAAGAACTCAGGAAAAGAAAGATTAGTTACAACGATTTTTATACCGATGAAAATATCGAAAAGTTAACGAAAGAATTAAAAGTAGATTCACTGGAAGATATCGAACTCAATATCGGTAATGGTAAGTTCCAAGTGAATACCGTTTTAAATATGCTCTATAAAAAGAATGAGCCACAAGATAAAATTAAGAAAGTGGTAGCCAAAGTAGAGGATGCCGACATCATCGTGGAAGGCATTGACAAGGTTAAAGTTAATTTAGCTTCTTGTTGTAATCCCATTCCACAAGACGATATCATCGGTTATATCACCAAAGGAAATGGAATCACCGTTCACCGTAGTACGTGTCATAACCTATTGAGCTTAGAAAATCGTACGGTGAGTGTAAAATGGAATCAAAAAGTACAGAAACGTTACTTAACATCGATTGTAATTCACTCGAATTCTCTTGATAACAACTTGATGGAAATCATGCAACACATCAGTATGCAAGATGCCGCTTTTGACCGAGCACTTACCATTAATCGAAGTGATGCCAACGTCTATGAATTAGATATCTTAGTACGTGATGTAGACCATTTGAATCGTATCTTTAAAGATTTAGAAAAACTAAGTTACATTACGGACGTAGAAAGGATTATTCACTAATGAAAGTAGTAGTACAAAGAGCACTTAATGCTTCGTGCAAAGTCGATGGGAAAATAACGGGAAAAATTGATCATGGCTTACTCTTGTTAGTAGGATTTACGGAAGGGGACGATCATGAGAAAATTAAAGCAATGGTTCAAAAGATAATCAACTTACGCATTTTTGATGATGAAAACGGGGTCATGAATCTTTCGATACTAGATACCAAGGGAAGCATCTTATCCATTTCCCAATTTACGCTTTATGCCGATACCAAAAAGGGAAATAGACCTAGTTACATTCAAGCTTTAAATGGAAATGATGCGACCAAGTTATATGATTTGTTTAATCAGGAACTAGAGAAGTATGTTCCTGTTCAAAAGGGCATCTTTGGTGCCGATATGAAAATATCCTTTACCAATGATGGCCCTGTTACCATAATTTTAGAGAGGTGAAAAATATGCATAAAAATAAAATCAATTATCAATTACTTAATATCTTATTAGTGGCCGTTCTTGCCTGTATTGTTGTCTATACCAGCAAATACTGGGGAAATTGGCTATTAAAAATATTCAATGTACTACTTCCATTTTTACTTGCTTTTGTCATTGCGTACGTCTTAGATCCTTTTGTTAAATTCTTAGAGAAGAAAGGTGTACGAAAGAATCTAGCCATTGCCATTATCTTAGTGACCTTAATGGTGGTAGTAGTAGGTATTTTATGTTTAACTCTACCAATGATTTACGATCAATTACTTCTATTTGCTAGTTCTCTATCGCAATTTATTCAAGATATTTCAACAAGATTTGATGTTAATCTGGGCGATATGCAAATCAAGATTACGGATATTTTAAATAAATTAATTGAACAAGTAGGAACTTATATTTCTACAGGTACCATTGATATTTTAGGAAAGAGTTTCAATGTCTTAGGTAATTTCTTCATTGCCTTAGTTGTAGGTATTTACTTACTATTCGATATGGATAAGATTAGAGCAGGCGTTAAGAAATTCCTTTCTCGTATTTCAAAGCGTCATATGCATTTCGTCCAAAAATTGGATCATGAAATTGGAAACTATTTCCATGGCTTCTTTATTCTGATGATGGTTACTTTCGTTGAGTATTCATTATTGTACCGTTTAATAGGACATCCGAACTGGATGATCATGGGTGTGATCATGGCCGTTGCTATTATCATTCCCTACTTTGGAGGTATTATTGGTAACTGTATCGGAATTATTACGGCATCCGTAGTTTCCGTTCCCGTTCTAATCGGAAGTGTCTTGATTGCCGCTATATTCTCTAACGTAGATGGTTATATCATTTCTCCAAAGATTTATGGTAAGACAAATCATTTAAATCCGATTGCTATTATCTTCTCCATTACCGTGTGTGGTGCTTTCTTTGGGGTCCTAGGAATCATAGCCGCCATCCCAATTTACATCACGATCCGTTGTGCTTACAATTTCTACGAAGATGATATCAAAGAAAAAATAAATGATATTATGGATTAAAGCGATCGAACGCTTTTTTCTTTTGTCCAAAAGCGTAAAATTAAAAAAATTCTTATAGAAAAGTTAACAAAAAGTTGACATGGGGGGGGCAATTTTATAATAAAAATGTAAACATAGAAAGAAAAAAGTTTCTTTTTAGTTAACTTTGAAGTTTTTATAATAAAAAGACTTTATAATGAAAATAATAAATATAAAAGG
>CANRHM010000049.1 GCA_947630415.1 uncultured Bacilli bacterium
GCATTTGTGCTTAACAACAAACTTATTCTATCATTATTTTAGAGAATAGGCAAGACCTTTCTTTATTTTAGAAAAAAAGTTTATTGCTAAGTTATTTTATGCTTGTTCTTCTATCTTTATCGTACTTTTATTTTTGGTACGACTTAATTTTTCGTAGAAGAGTAGGTTTCCTTTTAAGAGTTGGATAAAGGAAGCAAAGTAGTAAAGGAAACTGAAGCCCATGGTAATAAATGGAGCTAGATTTTGAATGGTATCTTTTATTTGCCAAGGAAGGTAATTACTGATGAAAGTAAGTCCTTCTTGAAAATAAAAGGGAAGTGGAAGTGCTACTACAAAAAGTAAGAAATATCTAAAGAAATATTGGTACCATTTAGGTGTTTCTTCTTTTAAAGTAACGATGGTACTATTTAAGAATTTCTTCCCAAAAGTTTTTCCTTTCGTAAATATAGGAATAATTCCAAAATAGATGAGTAGAAGAAGACCAAATATCCTATTTAATTGATGTGGATAGATAAAAATAAAAGGAATAGTTAAAACGGTAATCATGGCTATATCAAAAAGAAAAGTAAAGATACGTTTCCATCCAGACATTTTGGTTCCTAACCGATAAGCATACTGATCCAGTTTCTTTCGATTTGGTAAAAACTTTAATAAAAGTAGAGCAATACTATATCCTAGGGCACCTCCTAGGGTATTGATAAGAAGATCATCTACATCAAAAAGACGATAGCCTCTTGGATAGATAAAGTATAATCCAGATAGTTGAGTGAATTCAAAAAATAAACTTAACAAGAAAGAATAAAGTACCGTCTTTTTAAAACTACAGTTAAAATAATATTTTAAATAGATTCCAAAAGGAAGTAGGAGTATCAAGTTATAAAAAACTTGATAAAAATGTTTATCTGTAATGAAGTTTATATAAGTGGATGGATCATTCCAGGTGAAAATAGAAGCCCGAATAATGTCATTGATAAAATCAAAAGGGATTAACTGCATTGTAGGAGTAGTATAATTCATTACTTCTTCAAGTGTAGGAAGAGGAAGAATAACTAAAAAGTAGGCCGTTATTAAATAGAGAATAAACGAATAGACAATGGCTACTCTTAAAAGAGGAAGAGACCCATATTTGTGGTACTGTACTAACATGTAAGGGAGTGTGAAGAGAAAAGCCACAAAGGGAAAAATTAAAAAAGCTTGCAAAATAGGGACTTGATACTCTGCCATACAACACACTTCCTTTTTCTATATATTTATTTTATCATAGAACGATTTTTTTCAAAATAAAAAGAAACGTTGTTTATTTATTTTGACGTTTCTTTTCCATTATTAATAATTGCTTTTTTAGAGGAAGTCCTAAAGCATAGCCTATTAACTCGTGATTTTTTCCAATTACTCTATGACAAGGAATAAAGAAGGGAATAGGGTTTACATGGCAGGCACTTCCTATAGCTCTTGCTGCATGTGGATTATTTAAAGCGATGGCGATTTCTTGATAGGTTTTAGTTTCTCCATAAGGAATAGTTTGTAAATAATGCCATACTTGTTTTTGAAAAGCTGTTCCTTTGGGATTTAAGGGAATAGTAAAGTTTTTTCTCTTTCCTTCTAGATAGTCTTCTAACTCCGAAAAAGCTTTTTTTAATAGAGGTGTTTCCTTAAAAATGCCTTTAATTTCTTCTTTTTGAACGGCTATTAATTGATCTTCTTCTTCGATAAAATAAAAACTTCCTACTAGAGTATTGTATTTAAAATAGTATTTCATATTAGACAATTTGGAAGATGTAGAACTTTAAGTAAGAAGTTTCCTCTACAGTAGGAAGAATAGGGTGATCCATACTTTGTTTACGTACTTCGACTTCGCGAAGAGTAACTTCAGCGTCCAAACTTGCATCCACCAACATTTTTTCAAAAAGTTCTTCCCTCATAAAGTGGGAGCAAGAAGCGGTGACTAAGAAGCCACCTCTTGGAAGAATCTTCATCGCCCGATAATTGATTTCTTTATATCCTCGATAGGCGTTTTGAATCGTGTCTCTTGACTTGGTAAAAGCAGGAGGATCTAGAATGATAATATCAAAAGGAGCTGTTTTCTTTTTTTCAAGTTCCACTAAATAATCGAAAGTATCCGCTTTTTGAAGTTCAATTATATCTTCTAAGTGGTTTCGTTCAATATTCTTTTTGGCCATTTCTAGTGCGGTTTCGGAAATATCGACGGCGACTATTTTTTTAGCTCCACCTTTTGCTGCATTCATAGCAAAAGATCCCGTATGCGTAAAACAATCAAGCACGGCTTTATCTTTGCTGATTTCAAGTACGGCTCTTCGGTTATATTTTTGATCTAGGAAGAAACCGGTCTTTTGTCCATTCTCAAAATCTACTTCATAAGTAAGTCCATTTTCTGTGATAAGGGTAGAGGTAATACCATTTTCCATCCCCTCAAGAGGATACCATCCTTTATTTTCTTCCATGCCCTCTAAGATTCTTATTTTTTCATCATTTCGCTCGTATATGCCTCGTATTTTAAACCCATGCTCTTTTAATACTTCAACTAGTAGAGGAAAGATAATCTCTTTTCGTTTTTCAATTCCTAAAGATAGGGTTTGACAAACTAAGACATCGTTAAACTTATCGACCGTAAGTCCTGGAAAAAAATCTGCTTCTCCAAAGATAAGACGAAAACAGTTTAAGTCCTTGGGCATTACGTTCATTCGGTACTGAAGCGCATACTCGATTCTTCTTTTCCAAAAGGCTGTATCAAAAGTGTCGTTTGTATTTCTTGAAATAAGTCGTACCGTGATTTTGGATTTTTGATTGATAAAACCGGTACCCAAATATTTGCCTTTACTACTTAAGACATCGACCAAATCTCCATCCTGATAGTTTCCTTCCGTTTTCGTAATTTCATCTCTAAAAATCCAAGGATGACCGCTTCGTAATCTTTTTTCTTGTTTTGGTGTAATCCATACCTTGGGATAGTTTCTATTCTTTTTCATACTTTCACCTACATGACACTTGGAATTTCAATCGCAAGTAAATCTAGTAAAGTTTTAATAACTTCGGTAGTAAGACGTAAAACGTGAATGTAGTCGTTTTTCTTTTGTAAGTCAGTAAGCGATTGTAAATGATTGTTTTGATAGAAATTGTTAGCAACGACACATAAGTTATATAAGTATTCACAGATGTAATGCGGTCTATATTCTTGCACAGCTGAAGTTACGGCTTTTTCCATTTCTAAAAGTTTAAGACGTAGGGCACGGTCATATTCATCGTAAATGGTACTACTTAAAGCATCTTCTAAAGTAACATCTTTAATCATTTTATGAATACGTAAATACGTGTAGAGAATGTAAGGACCCGTTTTTCCTACGACCGATGCAAATTTCTCAGTATCGAAGATGTAGTTTTTATCGAGACTATTTTGAAGATCAGCAAATTTGATAATGGCGTTAACGATTTTGTCGATATCTTCTTGTCCCATTTCTTTATTCGTCTCTTTTAAACTTAAGAAAGCAGTTTCTACCTCTTTTAATAAATCTTTTAATTTAACCGTTTCACCACTTCTTGTTTTAAATGGTTTTCCATCCTTGCCATTAATCGTTCCAAAACCAATATGCTTTAACGAAGAATAGGGGATAAAACCTGCTTTTTCACTGGCTCTAAAAACTTGTTCAAAGTGAAGACTTTGCCTACTATCGGCAACATAGAGAATATGATCCGGATGATGCCTTTCAACACGTTCATAGATTGAAGCAAGGTCGGTTGTGGAGTAAAGGGATGCTCCATTACTTTTTTCGAGAATGAACGGAGGGACTTCGATTTTATCGGTATCTTTCTTAACTTCGATGATTTTAGCTCCTTCGCTTTCTTTGACGATTCCTTGTTTCATTAACACTTCTTTCATGACTGGAATTATAGGAAAACATTCACTTTCTCCATACCAGTAATCAAAATCGACACCTAAAAAGTCATAGAGTTCTTTGACTTGAATCATTGAAACATCACAAATCTGTTTCCATAATTTATCGTAAACTTCGTTGCCATCTTGTAACTCTTTGGTGATTTCTTGACAAGTGGCAAGAAGATGCTCATCCTCTTTACATTTTTTACTCATTTCGGGATACACTTTATCAAGATAAGCTAGATCAAATTGAATATCATCTACAGGTACATCTTTAAAATCTCTTAGAATCGCATAGATGACTTCACCAATTTGAAGACCAAAGTCTCCTAAATGGGCATCCGCTAGAGTAGAGTGACCATAAAACTTTAAAATCCGTTTTAAGCTTTCTCCAATAATGGCAGGACGAAGATGCCCTACATGTAAAGGTTTTGCAATATTAGCTCCTCCATAATCCAAATAGAAAAGTTCTTTCTTTTCAAGCGGTTTAAAGTTAAACTTCTCTTTTTCTTCCATCAGGCGTACATACTTACTGATAAAGGTATCGCTTAAAGTGAGATTGATAAATCCAGGGTTAGCAAAGGTAACTTCTTTAAAGTAATCGCTAAAGTTTTCTAATCCTTGAAGGCAAGAGACAATCTTATTACCGATTACAACAGGACTTTCACCATACATTTTAGCAAGTTTAAAACAATCGTCACATTGATAGTCACATAAATCCGGTCTATTCGATAGAATCACACTAGGAGTAAGGTCGTATCCTGCTTCTTTGATAGCTTTTACAAGTACGTTTTGTAAATCTTCTAAATACATAAATATCCTCCTTAAAAAAAGTGCCCAAAACTAAACTGTAAGGGCGATTAGGAAACCGCGGTACCACCTTACTTATAGTTTGTGCACTATATCTTTTCCTCTTTTAACGCAAGAAATACGGATTAGTTTTCTAATCGCATCCTTCAAGATACGTTCTTAAAAAATCATTTGTCTATTTTCCAGCATCCTAGACTCTCTATAAAACTATTTTTAATACTACTTCCTAAAGGGAATCGCTTTTATTTCTATCATTATAATATAGTTTTCACTACTTGTCAAAAAATATGTTAAAAAAACATCTTACTCTAAGAAAGTTAAGATGTTTGTTTTTTTTAATGAGTTTTTACTAATTTCTTAATAGAAGTTAATTCTTGGTAATCTACTTCTCTTAATAACGTGGAATCTACATAACATAGACCAGGATTGATATGTTGTAATTTTTCTTCTACATCTCCTGTAAAAATGCTTTCGATGTACGTTTTATCGGTTTCGATATCCGTATAAGTGCCGTCATTATTAGCTCTTAGTAAGGCATCTCTTTTTTCATAGTGAGTACCAACACTAATGCCACCTAATTCATAAGTTAATTTGGCTACTTTTTTAATGTCTCCTCTAAAATACTTCTCCATCTTGTCTTCCTCCTTCGGATAATTCCATTATAGCATACTTTTAATATATGCATTAAAAAATTTTTAGGACCATATACTTTTTATGAGGTGGCACATGGATACCTTTGTTCTCAATTTAATGTCCTCGTGGGGTTACTTTGGTATGTTTTTAGGCATGGTCCTAGAAGCGGTTATTATTGTGATTCCATCGGAACTCATTTTAGCCACCGGTGGTATCCTCGCTTCCTTGGGGGTATTTTCCTTTTGGGGAAGTTTTTTAGTAGGTCTTTTAGGAAGTGTCTTTTGTGCCATCGTGTTATACCTCATGGGCTATTTTGGAGGACGTCCTTTTATTGAAAAATACGGAAAATACTTTTTCATGAAAAAAGAAGATATCGATAAAGCGGACGCTTGGTTTTCCAAATATGGGATGTGGGCTTGCTTTATTGGACGAAATTTTCCAATTATTAGAACGCTTATTTCAATTCCGATTGGTTTTACAAGATTATCGTTTATCTCGTTTGTTATCTATACCACCTTAGGAAGTATTCCTTGGACTTTTGCTTTTGTCTATGTAGGCTATATGTTAGGAAACAATTGGGTCTTGTTAAAAAATTATACCTCCAAATTAAAAGTACCCATCCGAATACTTTTAATAGTTCTCCTTCTTAGTTTTATTTATAAAAAGGTGAAAGCTCATTTTACGAAGACTAAAACTTTATCGAATAAAGACTAGGCCCTTCAATACAATCTCCATCCATGGTAAAACGAGATCCATGACAAGGACAATCCCATGTTTTAGCAAACGTATTAAAGGTAAGGCCACACTTTAAATGAGGACAAAGGGCTTTGACAATGTGATGTTTTCCATCTTCATCGATATAGATGCCACATTTTTTTCCTTCGATTTTTTTGATTTCAACTTCATCTAAGTAAAAGGAATAATAATTTTTTAAATGCGATAAGGCATACGTCTTGGTGGAATGAGCCGTATCCACGGTAAAGTTCTTAATCGCATTCCAAGCGAAGCCTCGATAAGGAAGGAATAACTGTTCATAGGGATTCTCTTTTCCTTCCACCAAATCACTTAAGATTTTTCCAGATAAAACTCCATTTGTCATACCCCACGTATTAAAACCGGTGGCAATAAAGAGGTTGGGATTATTTTTTTGTAACCTTCCAATTAAGGGTAGATGATCTTCCGTCATAATATCGTGATTTTGCCATACATAGTCTATTTCCTTAAGATACGGTTTGGCATCTTCGATCGACAAGTTGTAGTTTCGTTTATAATCTAAATCATTTCCTAATTTATGCGAATGAGACACATATAATAAATAATCCTCTTTTGGTTGGTGGTAACGGAATGAAACGGTTTTCTTAGAAGAAGTGATGGCATTCACTTTTTGATTTTGATCTACTTTTCCTGCCACTAAATAACTTCGTTCGATGTGACTTCGTAAAGGAAGAAATCCTGGAATCGTGAAGTAGGGGTAATGGGTACAAATGATGACTTTTTTAGCTTTGATGGATCCTTCTTCGGTTTGTACAAGATAGCCTTCATCCTGTTTGGCTAAAGTAAGAGCTTTGGTATTTTCATAGAGGCTAAAACCTACTTTTAAAAGAATTTTCTTTAAAGCTAAAATGTATTTAACCGGATGAAAGACATAAGTATCATCTACTTCGATGGCATAAGCTACTTGCTCTAGTCCATTGGTATTCTTGATTTGATAAGGAATATGGTTCCTTTTAAGAATAGCCTCTTCTTTTTGAAAATAAGGAATTTCACTCTTATCGTAGGTAAAAGTAATCGAATGATTCTTTTCTAAATCACAATCAATCGCATAATTTTTGACATTCTCTACCACTTTTTGAATGGCTTCTTTTTGACTTCTTAGATAAAGATCTGCTACTTTGCTATTAAACGTTTTTTCTAATTCTTGATAAACTAATCCTTGAAGATAAGTAAGTTTTCCTGTCGTTCTACTACTTACTCCAAAGCCTATTTTGTTTCGTTCAATCAACATGACTTTTTGCTTACTATTGCGTAATTCAAAAGCTGTAGATATTCCAGCAAGTCCTCCTCCAATAATTAAAACATCACAATAGATATTTTGTTTTAGTTTAGGACAAGGTGTATTTTTCATTCCTTGTATCCAAATCGATTCTTTTTTCAAATTGATCACCTAAGTTGATTATGGTAAAGTTTGTAAAAAATTATTCTTTTATTTAAAAAAGAAGCAATTAGTGCTATAGTTTTAAATATACTTAAAAGAAAGGATGCACATTATGGAAAATACGAATTGTTATGCAGTTTTAAGTAGTGAAAAAGAACGAAATAGTAAGTACATAAAGAATTTACAAGTAAATAGGGAGGGAATATCTCGTCTAAAACAATGCTCCTCTTTATTAAGTAAAGGTTTAACTATTTCTACCATAGCAGGAGTAGTATTGATGAATCCCTCTATTTCAGTTTTGAGTCTTGGTGCTTTAACCTTATTTTATGGTGCTTATTGTTATTATCAAAAAAGTGGAGAAAGACTCCAAGAAGAATTAAAATTAAGATGTAAATGGGATCAATCACTTACTACCAAAATGAATGAGTTAGATTACCTAAAAGAAGATAGATCTCAAAATATATCGGTAGAAGAGCGAATAGAATATCTATTTGAACTATATACTTCCACCGTGCTAGATGAACTTTCGATGGAAGATATTACATCTCTTAATCAATCCATCGACAGGACCAATCTTTCTACTAAAATCAAGAGTAAGATGAAAGAGGTACTCTACCATTACCATAAAGAACCCAAAAGAAGTTATTAAAAGACTTCTTTTTTTACACCAAAAAAGCAATGTGCTACCTAGCATATTGCTTAGAAAAAACATTATTTAAATAATTCACTATGACTACCTGTTGCAACCAGTAAAAGATGAAGTTTGTTATTCTCATACTGATAAACTAATATCCAATCTGGTTCAATATGACACTCTCTACAATCTTTATAATATTTATCATTGATTAAATTATGATCTTTATATTTTGGTTCTAAAGTTTCTTGCTTTACTAATTTATCGATAACTATTTTTAATTTTTTTAAATCTTTTCCTTGTTTTCCAATTTTCTTATATTGCTTTTTAAAATTGGATGATAAAACAATCTTATACATTAATTATCTAAATAATTAAACAATTCCTCAGTACTATCAAAACTAGGAAGTTGAACCTTTCCATTTTTATAATCATCTATTTCTTGTAAAGCTTCTAATAATTCTTTCTTTGGTTTAGGGGATAAAGTGGGTGTAAAAATGAGACTTTGTTCTCTTTCACATTGTTTCAAAAACATATTGATGGCTGAATTAGTACTAGTTCCTAACTTTTTAAATAAAATATCGACCTTCTTTTTTAAATCTTTGTCAATCCGAATAGTCATATTCGTTGTACTAGACAGCGTATTCATAATAAGATCACTCCTCATTAATAATAGTATTACATTTAGTTGCAAAAGTCAAGTGCAAAATATTTGCAATTCATTTGCAATAATATTATATGCATTGTTTTTA
>CANRHM010000050.1 GCA_947630415.1 uncultured Bacilli bacterium
TGATCGGTTACACGGTTTTGTGGATAGTTATAAGTACGAATTTTTTCAGCACGGTTACCGGATCCAATTTTATTTCTTCTTTCGGTTCCTAATTCTTCTTCTTGACGTCTTAGCTCTGCCTCATATAAACGAGCCTTTAATACTTTCATCGCTTGTTCTTTATTTTGAATTTGGCTTCGTTCATTTTGACAGGTTACCACTGTATTGGTTGGAAGGTGGGTAATACGGACTGCTGAATCGGTCGTATTAACGCCTTGTCCACCACATCCAGAAGAACGGAAAATATCGATTCTTAAATCTTGTGGATTGATTTCAATATTAACATCTTCGGCTTCTGGCATAATCAAAACGGTTGCAGTAGATGTTTGAATACGTCCTTGAGACTCTGTTTCAGGAACTCTTTGAACACGATGCGAACCACTTTCATATTTTAATTTTGAATAAACATTTTGACCTTTAATCATGAATTGGATTTGCGCAAAACCTCCCGCTTCTCCTTCCGTTGCATCCAAGACTTCCGTTTTCCAGCCTTGTTTTTCAGCATATTTTTGGTACATTCTATAAAGATCACCTGCAAAGATATTAGCTTCGTCTCCTCCAGCCGCTCCTCGTATTTCAGCAATAATGTTCTTTCCATCGTTTGGATCTTTTGGAATCAGTAAGAGTTCAATCTTTTCTTCGAGTGTTGTTTTCTCTTCCGTCAACCTTTCAATCTCTTCTTTAGCCATATCAGCAAGTTCTATATCTTTTTGCATTTCTTTAGCCGTATCTAAATCTTCTAATACTTGTTTATATTTGTGATAGGTTTGTACACTTTCTTCTAACTCTGCAAGTTCTTTAGATAATTCTGTTGTCTTTTGAATATTACTTAACGTTTCGGGCAACATCAATTCATTATTTAATTGTTGATAACGTTCTTCCATAGCCTTTAATCGTTCAAGCATAATCTCACCCTTTCTTGTGTTTTTATTATAACATAATCTCTTTTAAAAAAACTAGAATTACTGTTCTAATTCTAGTTCATCTTCATCTAATACGACTAAATCTTTTAAGTCATCTTCCGTATCATCGTAGTCATCGTCATCATCTTGTCTTGAGGCATCAAAGTCATCATTTTCCTCTTCTTCGATTTCTTCCTCTTCTTTGATGTCATCTAATTCCTCTTCCTCATCGTCTTCGATCATACGATTTTTATCCGAAGTATGCCGACTCTTTAAATCCCAAGTTCCATCTTCTAATAAGATAAATCTTTTATCGGTACTAAGCGTTGTATAATAATCTCCAATTTTACTATCGAAAGTAGAACTAGGAAGATCTAATAACTTTATAATTTCATGAAATAAGTCCGCCGTATTGCGTTTGCCTTGTTCTTCTAGAAGTAAATTTGTAATATCTTTATGAGATAATAATTCTAATTCTTCTTTTTTCATCTTTTTTACACTCATAACATCCTCCACTAAAATATACTATATTTTTACTAAAACATTATATGCAAGTATGTGTTATCTAGTATCTCTTTTCATTTATAAAGTAGTAAAATGAATATCTAAGGTAATGGTATCGAGTTTTTCATCGTCTAAGTAAGTCTCGTATTTTAATTTAAAAACCTTGTTTTTAATCTCTTCTTTTAAAATACGTACAGTAAGAGAAAAGGAATACCAGGTGCCTCCTCTTAATAACTTACAATTCATGATTTTATCTTTCTTTTTATCAAATGTCAATATCATTTTGAATTCTTTGTTATTTCTCGTTATTTCCTTCTTCTCGAAGTCGATTTTAATTGTGGTTTCAAGTTCGTCGTTTTCTTTCCATAATAAGGTTTTTAAGGATTCATTCCAAATTCCTTCGGTGTTGTAAATTATTTCCCGGGAAATATTTTTTAAATAGCCATCAATTTTTACTCTCATACCTGTGCCTCTTTCAATACGACCGTATTATAGCACAAAGTTCCTTTTTTCAATACATATTTTTGTTTTCTTTTTGAAATACTAAGAATAGCAAAGGAGAGAAAGCATGAAGAAATGGATTAAAAGAGGAATTAAAACAATTGCGGTGTTATTATTTTTGTTTGTTTTTGTACAACTTATACTCTACGGATATGCAAAAATGACTCCAAAGTTAGAAATTAAGAGTGCGAATGCCGTGATGATGTACGATAATACGAATACGTTATTTTTTCAAGGAAGTGGAACACAAGAGTGGAGTTCGTTAGATAATATCTCACCTTATTTAATTAATGCGACTATTTCTACAGAGGATAAACATTTTTATAGTCATTTTGGATTTGATTTTTTAAGGATTATCAAGTCGCTTTATATCAATTTAATCAATGGTAGTACCACACAAGGGGCATCGACTATCTCTCAACAGTATGCCAAGAATTTATTTTTGGATTTTGACCGCACCTGGGAAAGAAAGATTGAAGAGATGTGGCTTACCATACAATTAGAAGCGCATTACTCTAAAGAGGAAATATTAGAAGGTTACCTCAACACGATTAACTATGGACATGGAAACTTTGGAATTGAAAACGCAAGTAAATTCTATTTTAATAAAAGTGCCAAGGATTTGACCTTAGCAGAAGCCGCTATGTTAACAGGAATTCCCAAGTCTCCTAGTAATTATTCACCTCTTGTGAATTATGACTTAGCAAAGAAAAGACAAGAATCTATTCTTAATCGTATGGTTAAAAATGGTTATATCACGGAAGAAGAAAAAAATGAGGCCGTGAATGAAGACCTTACTTTTGTAGGTGAAAAAAGCTTAGTTAATTTAAATACCATTATGTATTATCAAGATGCTGTTATGCGAGAGCTAGATACGATTGAAGCAGTTCCTACTTCCTTAATTGAAACAGGAGGAATTCGTATTTATACGAGTCTTGATCAAAAAGCTCAAAAAGATTTAGAAGAAAATATCAAAGCGAATCTTTCGGAAAATGAACAATTACAAGTCGCCAGTGTCATGATGAATCCTAAGACCGGAAGTATCTTTGCTTTGATGGGTGGACGCGATTATAGTGTCAGTCAATATAATCGTGCGGTGCAGTCGAAAAGGCAAGTGGGGTCTATTATGAAACCGATTCTCTATTATGCTGCATTAGAAAATGGCTTTACTTCAAGTACCACTTTTGTAAGTCAAGAAACGACCTTTACTTTTTCGGATAATAAGACGTATTCTCCTCAAAATTATGGAGGGACTTATGCTGGAAAACCGATTTCACTGGCGACCGCCATTTCGTATTCGGATAACATCTATGCAGTTAAAACTCATATGTTTTTAGGAGAAGAAGTTTTAGTGGATACTGCAAAACGCATTGGAATCACGGCAGACTTACAACCGATTCCTTCTCTTCCTTTAGGAACAGCAGAAATCAATATTATGGAAATGGCTGCAGGCTACGCAGCATTCGCTAATCAAGGTTTTAAAGTAACACCCCATTTAATTGAGAAAATTGAAAACTTAAAAGGCGAAGTACTCTATGAAGCCAAGTATCCAAATGAACAAGTTTTAAATAGTAATCTTACTTATATTCTTAGTCAATTATTAACAACAACCTATGACTCCACTTTTATCGATTACAGTTATCCAACGGCTATTAACTTAGCTCCCAAACTTACCCATACTTATGCTTTAAAATCCGGAACTACCGATACAGATCACTGGTCCATTGGTTACAATCCAGATGTTGTTACAGCCGTTTGGGTAGGCTACGATGATAATCAAAACTTAGAGGTGGGAGATTATAAATATTCCCGTAATATTTGGGCAGATACCATGGAAGATTATATGGTTAATAAAGAAGATAGTTGGTATTCTCAACCAGAAAATGTCGTCGGTGTTTTAGTGAATCCCATTACCGGAAATCCTTATCAAAAAGGAGATTCCAAACAAAAAATCCTCTATTATTTAAGAGGAACGGAACCAACTGGAAATGAACCGGTATTTGATGACTTAACGGAACAAGAAGCCACTTAAAGCTTCTTTTCTTATACAATAATTTCTACTTCATCGCCATTTTTTAGACCATGACTATTAGCGTCGTCCGTATCTAAATGAAGTTCAAAATAAGAAGGTTCTTGTTCTTTAATATAGACATTATCTAAGATGCCTCCTTTTTCACCTTCCACTTTTACCTTCACTTTAGACACATTCAAAAGACCTAATCTAACCCTATCTTGATGATCAATATGGATATGACGATTAGCAAGAATCGCTACTTCTTTTGTAACCACACCAAAAGGACCTATGATGGTTATCATAGAAGCACCTTCTAAGTTACCGCTTTCGTTTATGGGAGGATTGATTCCTAAGGTGTAAGCATCGGTTCTACTTATTTCTACTTGCGTATAGGGTCTTAAAGGGCCTAAGACACGAACATGATTTATTTCTGCTTTATCCGTTTTTATCGTCAAATACGTATTGGATGCAAACTGTCCAGGTTGATTCAAGGGACGTGCCTCTTCTAGGGGTTCACATCCACACAAAACTTGATAATCTTCTTTAGTTAAATGAATATGACGATTGGATACACCTACACTTACTTTCATAGTGAACCTCTTTTCTTGATTTCATTATAGCATGCATCTTTCTTTTTGTGCTAAAAAGGTGGCATTGCTCATATAGTTTTACTGTAAAATAAGAAAGGATGAATCCAATTGAATAATGCCTATTTTCAAAACCCTTTATTTAGAGAACCCGTGACTATTAAAGGACAATCGACCGATCCTCCCATTCAAAATATTCCAAGTAACATCCCCAGTTATGGAGCACAAGCAGGAAATCCTGATCCCTATGCAGAAAACATCTTAGAAAAAAATGTAGGAAAACTAGCTACCTTCTACATGTCCTATTCTGATTCTTTAGAATGGCGCGATAAAATTTTTACAGGTACTATTGAGGCTGCAGGAAGAGACTATGCTCTTTTGCAAGATCCAAACACGGGCAAATGGACTCTATTATGGACGGTATACTTAAACTACGTTGTTTTTGATGAAGCAGTTATCATCTAAAGATAGTTGTATCCTTCCTTTTTTTTTGGTATAATTACCGTAGAATAGAGGTGGAAAGATGAATCTTACTTTACTTATTGTTTGTATTCTTGTTCTCCTTTTGTTATTAGGCGTATTCTTATTTATTCATTTCTATAATCAATTCCAATTAGCTATTATCAGAATCAGTGAAGCAGAAAACAACATCGATATTTATTTGCAAAAAAAATTAGAGTTCTTAACACGACTAGTTCCCTTAATAAAGGAAAATTTAAAAGAGGACTCTCAAGAGTTTGAAAAAATATTGTTACTAAAATCCAAAAAAATCAATTCTTTTGAATTAAATAAAGAACTTGAAAAAAGCATGCATACTTTCTTAGAACTTATGGACTTGAATGCTTCTCTTGGAAAAGTAGAAAATATTTTATCTCTTCAAGTCGAACTTGAAGAAAACGAAGATGATTTAGAAGCTTCTAAAAAGTATTATAATGATCATGTAACTTCTTACAATAAATTGGTTCGTTCTTTTCCATCTAATCTAGTAGGTCTTATCTTTAAGTATAGACGAAAAGAATTTTATTCTGATGAAAAAGAAGAAATGTTTCAGATTTTAAAGGACGAGTAAAGTCCTTTTTTTGTGCAAAAAGAAAACGTCTTAAAGACGTTATTACATTTTTTTTACTCCTTCAGGAGTATCTTCGCCATATTTTTGTTTAGCAAAAGATTCAATCGTCATCTTGTAAGCATCAAGCGATGTTAAAAGATGGGTAGGTACTTTATGTTGAACACAAAACCGTACTAAGTTGCTTCTTACATCCATCGTATCTTTAATACAATCTTCATAGGAATATACATCATCATGCGTAATTGTTGGATCAATTTTTCCTGCACTATAATAATCGAGTGCTAAACACATACCTTTAAAGAATTGGTTACGAATTTGCGATAGTTCTTTTCGGTCGATATCAAATTTAACTACCCCATCGAGTCTTGTTAATTCACATAGACAAGAAGTCATGACTTCGGTACAAATCGATTTCGGATATTTAGCAATTTGAAAGAACAATTCTGGAGACATATCACTTTTTCGCAAATCTTTCTCTTGCTTTGCTAAATCTGGATTTTTCTTTTTAGCAGAAGATAGTTGAGTCAAGGTTTCCATATATTGTTCAAAAGCTTCACGATTATTTACTAATAATAAATCTAATATTTCTTTTTCATACATTGTTATCACCTGATTTCCCAATTGATAGGTTTTATATTATTTTTTATTAAAAAAGCATTGGTTTTGGAGAAAGGTCTACTTCCAAAGAAGCCATTGTAGCACGATAAAGGGGATGGATGAGCAGATTCAATGACATAGTGTTTCGGATTGGTAATGAAACTTTTTTTGCTTCGTGCATAATTTCCCCAAAGAATGAAGACTACCGGTTCTTCTTTTTGATTGATGAGTTCAATCACTTTATTGGTAAATTGTTCCCAACCATGATTGCTATGCGAAGCCGCTTTATCTTTTTCTACCGTAAGGACCGCATTTAAAAGTAAAACTCCTTCGTTTGCCCAAGGGATTAAGCAACCACTTTTAGGCATAGGATAACCTAAATCATCGTGTAATTCTTTAAAGATGTTTACGAGCGATGGAGGTTTAGGAATCCCATCTTGTACGGAAAAAGATAATCCATGGGCTTGTCCTATACCATGATACGGATCTTGTCCTAACAAAACTACTTTTACTTTAGCATAAGGGGTATATCGAAAAGCATTAAAGATTTCATTTTGTTTTGGATAAATGGTCTTTTCTTTATATTCTTTTTTAACAAATTCAATCAATTCTTCAAAATAAGGTTTATCCATCTCTTCTTGTAAGAGATTATCCCAATCTGCTCCTATCATCTTATCACATCCTTCAAGATGACCCTTTCGGTTAAAGATATTATACTACATATCTAAGGCTTGTTCAATCGCTTTTTCACTTTGTATTCATAGTCTCAATTCTCAAAGTAAAAGCAACTTTTACGATATGAGTTGCATTTACATTGAGAATAAGTGTTGCAATTACAATGAGAATAATTATATTGATAAAATTAAAACTAATTATAAATTGTAATTGCTTTTACATTGAGAATTTGTACAATAAAATTCTATTCTTTATATTAAAAATTCTTTGGTTCTTTCTTTCAAGAAAGAATGCCTAACCGGCGAGGTTATTATTAAACCTTTCCCGGCTTCTTTGCTTACTTTCTTTTCCGTAAAAGAAAGTAAGGCCCATCTGGCAAGATAATTATTGTTTTTATATGTTAAAATATCATCTCATATGGAGGTGATTTTATTATGCTCAAACAAAAGAATACCATTTTACTAAATTTTTAAAAGAACGGTAAAATGATATTCCCGTATACAATAAGTCTATCTAATTAATAGACAACCTTATTTTATCACATTCCTTTTTAATTAGATAGATACAAATTTTAATAGTTAAAAAGGAGGGTTTTTATTTATGAATAACTATTATGAATTTACTAAATATGAAGAAGATGGAATGACACTGGATATATTTAATGGTCTTTCCAATGATAAGTTAAAAAGCATATTAGATGATTATTTTAATGAAATAGAATGTTTTTTAGATACTTTTACAAATATTTTTAACGAATCAAATTATGATGAATTTTATTATAAATCTAAATCATTGATAGAACAAATTAATGACATTAAAATTATTATTAATATCTTAAAAGGAAGAGATATGGATGAGTAAAGGTCATTTATCTTTCTCCGATAGATTAGCTATTGAAAATATGCTTAATGAAGGTCATACTATTAAAGAAATAGAGATTGATATTAAAAGAGATTCTAGCATTATTATAAGAGAAATAAATAAGCATAGTTCATTAGTATTTCCTGGTACTTATAATAAGCAACATCCTTGTCTTAAATATCATTCTTGTAATGTGAAAAGTTTTGAATGTTTCAAATGTTGTAAAAACTTAGAGTTCAAAATTTGTTCAAAATTACTTAAATCTCCTCATGTTTGTAATAACTGTGATACTAGAATTCATTGTAGATATGTTAAAAAATATTATAAGGCTAGAGAGGCACATAATACGCACAAATTAAAGGTATCCGAATGTAGATTAGGGCTTCATTATAATGAGCGAGAAAATATTATTTTAAGGGAAAGATTATGTCCTTTAATTATTCGTTCTAAATCGGTTTATCACGCCATTAAAACTGTAAACAATGAATTAGGTACTTCCTTTGTTTTAAAGACTATTTATAGACAAATCAAAGGTGATTATTTACCTATTAAATCTTCTAACTTGCCTAGATCTAGAAGAAGAAAAAAAGAAAGTAAAGATACTAATTATAAAAGAGACATTACTAACAAATCTTATGAAGATTATGAAATTTATAAGAATAATAATTCTAATGCTATTGAAACTCAAATGGATACGGTGGAAGGCATCAAAGAAAACAATGCTCCTGTTTTGTTAACTTTAGAAATAGTCCCAATTAATTTTTTACTTATTTTTAAAATTGATAGTCAAACTAAGGATGATGTTATTAAAAAACTAAATGATTTTAAAGATTTAATTGGTCAGAAAATTTTGGATAAATTAATGGAAATATTACTGACTGATAATGGTAAAGAATTTTATATTAGTGAAGAAATATTAACTATTTCTCCAAATATTCATTTATTTTATTGTCATCCTTATTCTTCTTATGAAAAAGGATCTATTGAAAACAATCATGAACTAATTAG
>CANRHM010000051.1 GCA_947630415.1 uncultured Bacilli bacterium
CAAAATGAGACTATAACTCCACCAACTGAACCGAATGTGTATAAAGATGAAAGTGGAGCCAATTCTCCAGAATTAGTCGAAGGATTAATACCAGTAAGATACGATACTAATAAAAAGACATGGGTAAAAGCAGACTTATATAAAGAATGGTATGATTATGATAATCAAGAATGGGCCAATGCAGTCACAGTCAAAGAAACAGGAACTTCTAATAGAACTGACTATATGAATGCTGCACCTGGAACCCCAATTAATATGGAAGATATCAATACAATGTGGGTCTGGATTCCAAGATATGAATATGATTATATAAGTATACAAAATGCAGGGGGAGAAATGAGTTCATGTCGTAGAGGTACTACAGACTTCGATTGTTATACAAATCCAGAAGCAATAAATATAAAATTTATAAGTAAGGATGTAACTTCAGCAGATGAAAACAATTATAAAGTACATCCAGCATTTGATTTTGGAGGAGAACAATTAGAAGGATTTTGGTATGGAAAGTTTGAAACAAGTAGTAAAGAACCATGTAATGCCATCGATGGTTACGTAAATAATCTGTGTGATCAAGAAACTTATACTCCACAAATAATACCAGGAGTACCTTCGTGGGTAAGAATAAGAGTGTCAACTGCGTTTATTGTATCCCAAAGCATGGTGAACGAGCATACAAATGAATATGGATTTGGAGATAACACAGATACGCATGTAAGTAAGAATAGAGAATGGGGAGCAGTAACTTATTTATCTCAAAGTAGGTATGGAAAATATTATATAGATCAACAAGAGATGGGTATAAATATTTGTGAAAGTTATCAAACAGGTGTAGCAAAATGTAATGAGGCTTATAATTCGGAAAATGGACAAAAAACATCCACAACTGGAAATATCACAGGAGTCTATGATATGAATGGCGGAACGTGGGAATACGTTATGGGTGTTCTTGCAGATGAAGAAGGAAAACCTAGAAGTGGAAATAGTGTAGGAGCTAATTCAGGATATAACGGAGTATTACATAAAGGGGAGCCAATATCTGAAGGAAGAAATTTTCCGGATGAGAAATATTATGATTTATATACAACTACTGATCCTAATTCTTATGATGGCAGTTTATCAGCAACAGCATGTGATGGAAAAGTATGTTATGGACATGCCCTATCAGAAACTATGGGATGGTATAGTGATTCTCCTAATTTTCTATATTCCTTTAATCCATGGCTTTCTCGTGGGGGAGATTCCTTGATTGGAGAGTTTTCAGGTAATTATTCATTTGCTGGTAATGGTGGTAATGCTCAAACTTATACTTCATTCCGTATTGTGCTCGTTAGTACTAAAGTATAACAGACTTTTATATTTAAGGATGAGAACTTTAATAAGCTAACGGTTAAAATAAGGCAACGCCAAAACGTTGCTTTATTTTTTGATGGCACCTACTTCACAACGATTGCCATAAGAATCGATTAATTCGTTGTTTCTAAGAATAGAAATAATTTCACAGTGATTAGGACAATGACTACACTCAGAACCTATAGTTTTAAAATTATAATCCTTAATACTAAA
Organism: uncultured Bacilli bacterium; assembly: GCA_947630415.1. Lineage (GTDB taxonomy): Bacteria > Bacillota_I > Bacilli_A > RF39 > UBA660 > Faecenecus. The sequence goes on from CANRHM010000051.1 coordinate 1,564, forward strand.
AGTAAAAGGTTTCTTTAGATTCGTTCGTTGTGCTAGAATGGCAACACCTAAGGCACCCATTAAGTGTCCATCTTTATCTGTGATAATATTTTCGCCTAGAATTTCTTCAAAGGCTTTTTTAACACCTTTATTTTTACTGACGCCTCCTTGAAAGATAATAGGGGACATAATTTTTTTCCCTTTACCTACGTTATTTAAATAATTTAGAGCAACACTTTTACAAAGTCCTGCAATAATATCTTCTTTGGCGTATCCCATTTGGGCTTTATGAACTAAATCACTTTCAGCAAACACAGTGCAACGAGCGGCAATTTTAGTAGGATTTTGACTGGTTAGAGCAATATCTCCAAATTGTTCTACCGGAATATGGAGTCGTTCTGCTTGACTCGATAAGAAAGCACCGGTTCCCGCTGCACACAAGGTATTCATGGCATAATCGGTGACAATGCCCCTATCAATTAAAATAATTTTAGAGTCTTGTCCGCCAATTTCTAGAATCGTTCTAACATCGGGATGCCTGGATAAGGTTCCTACCGCATGAGCGGTTATTTCATTTTTGATTAATACGGCATCGAGCATAGAACCAATAAGTCTTCTTGCCGATCCTGTAGTACCCACCCCAACAATTTGAATATTCTTTTTTTGACAAGATTTCTCTAGACTATTTAATAATCTTTTTACGGCATCGATGGGGTTCCCATTGGTCCAAAGGTAATCTTGGGCGATGATGTTTTGCTTTTTATCAATAACCACTCCTTTAGTGGAAATGGAACCGATATCGATTCCTAAATAACATTCATTCATTTTTTTCTTCCTTTCGCATTTTTAACATATCGTAAAACGCTTCCAATCTCGTTTTAATGCCTACTTCGCTCGTGTTACTATCAAAACTAAAATAAATAATAGGAAGGTCTAAGTCAGAGCAAATCTTAGCAATAATAGGCATGGCTCCAATTTCAGGCGTACAACCAAACGGTTTGATATGTATAACACCATCGTAACCTTGTTCTTTTAATAAAAGGCAACGTGCTACATTATCCATTCCGTCGGCTCCAATCGTATATTTGCAATACTTAGATATTTTCTTTAAATACTTCTTTTCGGCATGCACCTTTTGAAAAAGTAAATACGTTAAATCGGTAAAACGTTTTACTTCGATATTCATTTTAGCTAATTCTTTTTCTAGGAAATAATTAGAAAAAGGTTCCATCGAAGAGTAGAGTTCTCCAATAATTCCTACTTTTAAACAATTATTAGGTTTTTCTATTGGGATTTCTTTAAACTTCTTTTTATATTTATGGTAGGTTAGAGATAATCCTATAAAGGTATGTACTTTAGAAAACTTTTGTAACATTTCTTTTTGTAGTTTTTCAAAACGTCCTTTCCTCTTTTCAAAACCAATATTACTTCTTATAAAGTGATCTATTTTATCCATATCTTGAACCATCTTTAAAGCAAGTAACGTAAAATAGGCATATTTGATGAACGATAGCTTAGGTTCAATCTGTTTTAAGGTTTTATAGAGATAGGTAGGAGCAAAGTAACGTTGGTTTAGAAGCGTATAAAATTTAAAATGGTAACCTAAGTCCTTTAAAATTTGTTCTTGTACTTCCGCATAGTAGCCGTATCTGCAACCTCCTCCTGCTTGGACTAGAATGGTGGCACCGTTTTCAAGGGATTCAATAAAGTTTCCTAAATTGTATTTAAAAGGAATACAGACAAAGTCAGGACTATATTTGGTTCCAAGTTCAATGGTTTTCTTGGTGATGGGAGGTGCCATTTTGATGTCTTTTTTCAATAATTTTTTAAGAAGGAAAGTAAAAGGAACATAGTAGTTACCTAATTGAGGAAAACTAACGATTTCTTGCTTTTTCATGATTGTTTTTCCTTTCTTTGATAATATCGATAAAACTTTCAAGACGGGTAATGAGACCTACGGAACTACTTAATTCATCTCGAATTAAAAATAGAAGGGGAACATCCTTTACTTTATGAAGAATCATTTCATTCGCTAAGGAGTCGGGACCACAAGGAAAAGAAGTAATGACAATCACCCCATCGATTTCTTTTTTATAGTGATTAAGGGAAGCAATGATTTCTTTGTTGTAAGTCCAATACATCTCTTTGCTAATAGAGGCGGCATCACTTTCGATATTTTTGGTGTCGTATCGATCGGAATACAAGACATTGATTTTTTCTTTTTTGAGATAATCTACGATTTCTCCTGCAATATATTTGTCATAAAGATTATAAGGATGTCCTACTAAGAGCATTTTTAAATTGTTTTGTTTTAGTAAAACACTTTGCCGGTCCACGTCATCTAGCTTTTTGGCTTCACTAAATCGTTTGGCATCAAAATAAGCATGGGCACTTTCCTGATACGAAAAACCTAAAGATTTTCCTAGTGCAAGAAAAGCTTCAAATTCACTTTGTTTTTGTTCTACATCGACATTATAGGAAAGAATAGGTGTGTTAAAGAGATTTCTAGTTAAATCGTAAAGACACGAAAAGTTGGTACAAAGTTTTTCTTTCTTTTTGACACATACTAAGCGTGGTACTAAAATGTAGTCACATTTACCTATCAAACTTTCGACATGTCCCATAAATATTTTTAACGATAAACACGCTTCATCAACGACATAACGACTTCCTTTTTCTAGGGTTTCTTTGGTCGTAGGACCACTTATAATCGTCTTAACGGAAAGATTATCAAAGAAACGTTTCCACAACGGATAATACTTGTAATAAAGTAAAGCTCTAGGAATTCCTACCACGATATTCATAAGATCCCTCATTTCTTTTTACTATATGAAAAGGATTTTTTGAATAGAAGTAAAACCCATCGACAAGAGATAAAATATTTTCTATAATAGGAGTATGAAAACATTCGATTTACCTAAAAATTTAACGAAAGAAGATCACTTTTTGCTTTCGCATATTCTAGACGGTTATCAAAAATATAAAATGACTCATAAAAGTGAAGTTGCATTCTTTTTAGATGAGTACAAGCAAAAACTTTTTCTTCCTTTTCTTTTGGCTAGAAAGATTCCTTTTAAACTCTATGCACCTCATCCTTTATGTACTAAAAAGGTGATTTATTTTGGAGAAGAAGATTCTTTAGTAACCATTTATTATCTTGATAATCAGTTTTATCATTTAAGACATAAAGATATTTTAGGAAGTCTATTTGCCTTAGGACTTACTTATGAAGTGATAGGAGATATCTTTGTAGAAGAAGACAGGGCCTATTTTGTTGTTTTAAAAAAGATTGAGACAATTATCGATCAAGAGCTAAAACAGATTGGAAATAAAAATGTAGTCTTAGAAAAAAGGGAAGAAATTCTTTTAGAAGAAGAACATTACGAAACATTATCTCTCTTTGTTGCTAGTAACAGACTCGATTTAGTTTTAGCAAGACTTATTCCTTGTAGTAGAAAACAAGCTATCGATTATTTAGAGAATCATAAAGTGTTTTTAAATAATCAAGAGATTAGAAATGCAAGTTACTTTGTTCAACAAGAAGATATTTTATCGATTCGTACCGTTGGAAAATTTAAAATAGGAATGGTTACCGGGAAAACAAAAAGCAATAAATTGATTTTAGAAGTTATAAAATATCGATAATTTGTTATTTTTTGTTTCATTTTGTCTAAAATTTGTTATAATCAAAGAGAGAGGATGATATGATGAAAGAATATTATAAGATTTTAAAAGTAAAAGAAGATGCTAGTAACAAAGAAATAAATGAAAGTTATCATAAGTTAAAGAAAGAATACAAAGGAAATGATAAAAAACTAGCCAAATTAGAAGAAGCTTATCTTGCTTTAACTAAAGAAGAGAAAAAAGAATCGAAAGAACTTTCTAAAAAACAAGAAAAACTTTTTAAAACGGTGATTGGTGTTTTAGTAGGAGCAATTGTATTGGTAGGACTTTTCTTAATTTCTGAAAAGGCAGGAATTACTGCTCAAGTGGCTTCTAAAGCATTAACAGATATCACGTATTCTGAATTTGAAGAACTTTCTAAAAAAGAAGAGAAGACGGTAGTTGTCATTGGAAGACCAACCTGCCCTCAATGTGTTATTTATAAACCTATTGTTGAAAAAGTAAATGCAAAATACGACTTAGATATTAAATATTTAAATACCGATGAATTTGCAAATGAAGATAAGGTTAAGTTCCTTGTGTTTGATAATCAGGTAAGTGGTGCACAAAATGGTATTTCAACCCCTATGACTTTTATTGTAAGCGATAGTAAAATCGTGGATAGAATCGATGGTAGAGTAGATCAGACGCAATTAGAATCTTTCTTGAGTAAGAATCAAATGCTTCCAGAGTAGGAGGAGTTATGAAGAATCAAACCGTTACGGAAATGGCATATGCGTTTAAAAGAAAATACAATCATACCGTTGGGTGGCGTATTCGTAAAAATGCTCGTGTTATTGAGAATCATTTAAATGAAGGAGAATTTCCTTTATATGTTTTTGTAGCTCAAAAAAATCACGGTGTATTCGATTTCTTTCAAACGGCTGTCATTGCGCTTACCAATAAACGTATTTTAATTGGAAGAGATCGCGTTGTGATTGGTTACTTTTTAGATGGCGTTACCCCGGATATGTTTAACGATTTAAGAATTGCCTCAGGTCTTCTTTGGGGAAGAGTCATTATCGATACCATTAAAGAACGTATCTGTTTATCTAATATCGATAAAAGAGCACTCGATGAAATTGAAACACATATTACTTCCTATATGATGACTGAAAAGAAAAAATATGGACTTCGTCCATCTCAAGAAGAAAGTATAGAATCCGAATAGGATTCTTTTTCTTAACAAAACAAGCTTTCCTTGATATAATAAAAATAGGATAGGTGATTAAATGAAACGAATTATCTCATTTACTTTATTTATAGGATTATTAATCCTTTTATTTCAATTTGTAATGATTTATTTAAGTCAAGGACATGAAATCACATATTCTTTTCAAAGCGAAGATTATACGTATGATATAACCGAAACGTTATTAGTAGAAAATAGAAAACCCATCTATCAATTAGCCGTTAAATCAGGCGATAATGTATTTTTATTTGAAAATCATACGGATTATAATAAGCAAAAAAAGGTTATTTCGGATATTAAACGTTTTACTAGTGGAAATATTGAATGTTTGTATCCCGTTTATAAAGGTGAAATCGAGGATGTACATGATCCGATGTGTGTAATGAATCATAAACAGTATAGTTACACCTATCTTTCGAATCAAAACAGTAGTCTTCTAGCTTTTAAAGATCAGTTGATGAAGGAAGGAATCACTCTATCTTCTTGGAAAAAACTAGATGAGATGTCGGACTATAATGGAATTGCTCTAAGACAAGCAAGTATTCCCGATAATATTTTCCTTGCTGTTTGGAGATATCGTGGCATTGTTACTTTTTCTAAAGAGGATACGCATAATACCTCGTTATTATCTAGTGATCAATATAGCAGTAGAGGAGTTCTACAAGATCGTTATTACGTTGTTCCAGAATATACCCAGAATAGTGAATTTAATAACATTTTAGTTACCGATATAACCCTTTTTGGAAGTCGTGATATCAAACTCTCTAAACCTATTTCCAAAGATTGTTATTTTAATGGAGTAGTAGGAGATAATATCTATCTTTTTGATCGAACTAACTTGAAACAATATGAAATCAATATTTACAATAACAATGTTAGAGAGATAGGCAATAAAGAAATCAATGCACAATACTACGATGGCACTTCTTGGAGTGATCGTAATATTTATGATTTTACTAAAAGTAAAGTTCTTTTTGGTAAAGATTATCATAAAGTAGAAGGTATTTCTACTTATGACTTTAAAGAAGTTTTTGAAACGGAAAATAGTTATTACTTTCTAGATAAAGAAAATCGTTTTTATCGCCTTTATAAGAGTCATTTAGATAACCCTGTCTTACTTACTTCTTTTAATTCGGTAAGTGAAATTAGAATGGATCAGGACTTTGCTTTCTTCTTAGTAGATGATACGATTTATTACTATCATGAAGCTTATGGACTCATTCCTATTATTAGTTACAATGAATTCCGTTATAATCCAACGGATGCCTTTGAAGTTTATTACAAACAATAAGTGCTAGATTTTAGCACTTTTCTTATAGTTTTTTTCCAACATAAATGGCATGTCCACAAGTTTCAATAAGTTCTTGTTGATTACTTGTTTTCTCAATTAAATCCATAATTTTTTCAAACATAGCGTTATCTTTTATACGATATAGCGCATCTTCTTTTTCATAGGCAAATCCTCTAATAGAACGTATGGTTATTTTAGTAAAATGATGACTTTCAAATAAATGCTCTAATTCTTTTGAGGTAGGGTAGTATCCTTCTTGAAAACCTTTATTATCGTTATTGTTGAATTTACCTGTGTCAAAGACTTTTGAAAGATTCTTTTTATCTACTTGTTCTGGATGCTTAAGATAACGATCGATGAGGGCAATGCTACCAGATAGATAAGGGATAAAACTAGCAAATAGGATCCCATCTTTTTTAAGTACGCGATAAACTTCTTTTATACATTTTTCCCTTTCTTCTTGTTCAAGTAAATGGTAAAGTGGTCCAAAGAGTAAAACCACATCGAATTGTTCATCCTTATAAATACTTAAATCTATGGCATTAACCACATCGCAAGAAATGATGTTTTCTATTTTTTCATCGTTTCTTTTTTCTTTTGCTTGCATAATCAATTTTTCGGATAAATCAGCAAGATACAAGGTATAGCCTTGTTTAGCAAGCGGGAAGGTATAAGCACCTGAAGCTCCTCCTAAATCTAAAATAGTTCCTTTACTAGGTAAATACTTTTTTAATATTTTCATGGTCATTTCAAACTCTAATTTTCCACTACTATCGGCTGTTAAACGGTCCTTTTCATTAAAGGTATTATAATAGTTTTTTACTTTATCAAAATCAGTCATATGCTTCCTCCTAGGCTTTTTATTTAAATTAATGATAACATTAACAAAACATAGAAATCAAGAATATGAGTAAAACATTTAGAAACATTTAAGGGCTTTTATTTACAGTTAGAATGAAATAATTTATAATGAAGATGGTGGTGCGTCAGTTCGGCGTGTAATATATAGTTGGTGGGAAGCCAACATGGTAATCTCTAGCAAAGAGCCATTAGC
>CANRHM010000052.1 GCA_947630415.1 uncultured Bacilli bacterium
CGATGATAATTGTTTCCTAGAATTTCTAAATAGAAAGCAAAAGGATGATCTAGTTTCAACGAAGCTAGTTTTTCTTTGGTATCAATCAGTTGAATATCGATGTTTTCATCCTGTTCTTCTTCAATGTTTTCTTTCATGACTTCTTTTGGAATATTTAATTTTTTAATGAGCGAATAAAATTCCAAATCTTCTAGTAAAGCAATATAATTTAAGGTATCGATACCACGATATTTAATTTTTTCAAAATCGGTATCAATGGGAACTTCTCTATAAATCGTTGCCAAATCTTTACTCATGTAACAAGCTTCTTTATCTGCAATTAATTTTTCTTGCGTTTTTCCTTTAACTTCATCGATATGTTCATATAAATTATCAACGTTATCATAGGTCTTTAAAAGCGCAATAGCGGTCTTTTCACCGATTCCTTTAACGCCTGGAATATTGTCGCTAGAGTCTCCCATTAACGCTTTTAAATCAATCATGCGAATGGGATCCACACCATAGGTCTCTCTAAAAGCTTCCTCATTCATTCGAATAAAACCTACTTGTTTTAAAAGTTTGACATCGACATCAGGTGAAATCAATTGAAGTAAATCTTTATCACTACTGATAATGGTTCCTGTGTATTCGCTGTCTTCATCGATTTTTTTAGCATAGGTACCAATAATATCATCAGCTTCGTAATTATCTACTTCAACATAGGTCATGCCCATCGCTTCCGTTAACTTTTTAGCAACGGGAAATTGTTGTAATAATTCTTCTGGGGTTTCTCCTCTTCCACCTTTATAATCCTTATATTTTTCATGACGGAAAGTCTTTCCTTTATCAAAGGCAATCATCACATAGCTAGGATTTTCTTCGTTAATGATTTTATTTAACATATTAATAAAACCATATAAAGCATTGGTGGGAAACCCTTTCGAATTTTTTAAATTACTTCCACTATAAGCCGTGGCATAATAACTACGAAATAAAATATTATTTCCATCGATTAAAATTACTTTTTTCAACGTTCATCACCATTTTTATTATAACACGAATAAGACATCAAAACACCTATAAACTTTTATCCTTAACGGACAAGTGAAACCACTTTTTGATTACTACTTTCTAGATCCTCCACACTTTCTAGCTTTTCAATTCTTCCTAAAGCGAAATAGGAAATGATGGCTACAATTAAGTATCCTACCAAAATCATTTTTACTTGTTTTTTTAATTTCATAACTATTACCTTCCTTTCTTATACTTCCATTATATTGTCAAACAACCGTTCGGTCAATATTTTTTTATAAAATTTTAAACATTTGTTTGACACTTTACACTTTTTATGGTAAAGTGGAATTAAGGAGGTTATAGAATGGAAAAACTAACCACAAGACAAAGTGACATTTTACAAGTCATTAAAGAATTTATGGCGGAGAAAGGTTATCCCCCAACGGTGAGAGAAATTGGAGCTATTTTAAATTTGAAGAGTCCTGCTACTATCTTCTTTCACTTAAAACAAATTGAAGAGAAAGGATACATCAGGAAAGATGGTTCTAAAAACCGTACGATTGAACTATTAGTACCCAACGAATTTGAAATGAAAAACGATGACGTGGTACAAGTTCCACTTCTTGGAAAGGTAACCGCAGGAAATCCAATTGAAGCAATCGAAGTACCGAATGAATATTTTTCACTCCCTGCTAATTTAGTTTCTAAAAAGAATGAAATCTTTACCTTAACGGTAAGTGGTGAATCGATGATTAATGTCGGTATTTACGATGGTGATATCTTAATTGTAGAACGTCAATCTACAGCTCATAATGGAGATACCGTAGTAGCCATGACCCAAGAAAACGAAGTAACGGTTAAAACATTTTACAAAGAAAAAGACCATATCCGTCTTCAACCAGAAAACGATACCATGGCCCCTATTATATTACCGAATGTAACGATTCTTGGAAAAGTAGTAGGTCTTTACCGCAAATTATAAAAATAGAGCTCATGCTCTATTTTTTTTGTAATTCTTTTATGACGGAGGACGCTATCAAGAGTCCCGCACTAGCAGGAACAAAGGAAGAAGATGCTACTTCCCTACCTTCCGTCTTTAATGGAATCTCTGAAGAACAAAGTACTGGAATTTCTTCTTTTATTTTATTATCTTTAGCCCATTTACGTAGAATACGAGCTAAAGGATCATAAGATGTTTTCTTCAAAGTTGTAATCATAAGTTTACTAGGATCCAGTCTTTTTCCGGTTCCCATCGACGAAATAAAAGGAATCTTTTTTGCAAGACAGGTTGCAATCAAACTTTCTTTTGCCTTGATATCGTCACATGCATCGACTAAAAAATCAATTTTTTCTTGAAAAAGTGTTTCTTTATTAGCTTCATCGTATTTAAAATCATAGGCATGAACTTTACAATCCGGATTAATATCTAAAATACGTTCTGTAAAAACATCGATCTTTTTTCTTCCAATGGTCGATTGCAAAGCAATGATTTGCCGGTTGAGATTCGTTACATCAACTTTATCAAAATCCACTAGAATAAAAGACTCTATTCCAGATCTTGCTAAGGCTTCAACAACATAGCCACCTACTCCACCGATTCCAACAACACAAATCGTTTTTTTCGTCAAGTTCTCCAAAGCGTCTTTTCCAATTAACTTTTCAAAACGACTAAACTCTTTTTTCATAAGGCATTTTACTTCCTTTTTGAGGATTAAATCCTTCAACTAGATCATTATTACGTTTAGCAACCGATAGATAAGGATTCCAATCATCATCTGAACAAAAATAACGTATTTTTTTAGTTTTATCTTGTACTTCCATGACCGGAATTGTTTTTTCTAAATGTGCTTCGATAAACGAAGGCAAAAGCACTTTATCCGAATCTTCCTTTAAGTAACGAAATCCTTTTTGATCAAACTGATCTAATAGTTCTTTAAAAGCGCCATTTCGATCTACTAAACGATCTAAATCTAATACTTCATCTTTGGAAGTAGGATCTAGTAAATGATATAACAAATGATAATATAAAGTACTACTTGAAATCGATGAAAAGTTTCTAGATGTAATAATGGAAGGTGTTTTAATCGAATAACTTTTATTGGTAGCCATCAAAAAATAAGCATCTTTTGTATTCTTAGCCAACCTATAAAAAACATCCCAAGGAAGATTTTTCATCTCTTGATAACCAATGGTACAAGTTCTATCTCTTTCTGGATAATAAGAAAGATAGCATTCATTTACCGGTATAGGTTCATGATCTACTGATAATATAACTTTTAAAGAAAGTGAATACAGTTGTAATTCATTATTCTTTAATAAGGGAAAATAATACATACGACCACCTCAAACAATATTTTATTATATAGAAAGAAAGGTCTTCTTTCAAGAAAAAAGACAAAAACTTGTCTTTATTATTTTACTTTTCTTTAGGATGAACTACGACTACCGAGTAAGAATCTAGTTTCAGATCTTTACGAATCTTCTTTAAGGTATCAAACGATAACGATTTATAAATCTCTATTTTATCCGGAATTAGTCTTCTAAATTCTGTTAAATCGTAATAGATATTGTCAAGGGTTGCTTCACTATTATCGACCATAATAACCTCAGATGAAATCCATACTTTCTTGACGCGTTCTAAATCTTCTTTGGTAATTTTTCCATTCTTTAAGGTATCGATGACAAAATCGGTAAACTTTTTAGCATCATCCGCTTGAGCAATAAATTCAATCGTTACATAATCATCGGTATGTTCCCGCATATAGAAAAACGATGTAGCTAGACCATTATCTCGAATCATTTCAGAATAGATAGAACTTTGTCCAAACAAAATCGATAGAAGACTTCCTAAATACGTATCGAACAAATACGGATCCATCTTACTATCCCAAGGAATCTTAAAAGTAAGTCCTACTTTTTGATTCACGACATTTTGTTCTATTTCTTGATATTTGTGAACGACTGTTTTCTCTTCTTTTTCTTTCTTTACTGTAAATGGAAGATTACTTTTACGATTTTTTAAGTCCGGATGATTTTTAATTTGTTCGATCATCTTTTCACAATCGATATTTCCGGTAGCAATTAGAAACATGTTGCTTGGTTGATAAAAGGTATTATAGCAATGATACAAATCTTCTTTGGTAATTTCTCCAATCGACTCCACCGTTCCTGCAATATCGACCTTAATATGATCTTTATGGAAAGTAGCTTCTTTCATTTTCCGTTCCATCGTCCAATCAACGTCATCGTTATACATTTTAATTTCTTCGGCAATAATGCCTTTTTCTTTTTCCACGTTTTCATCCGTAAAATAAGGACGATTGACATACGATAGTAAATAATCTAAGTTTTCTTCTAAATGGTCACACCCAGAAAATAAATATCTCGTACTTTTCCAAGTAGTCGAGGCATTACAATCACAGCCTCTTGCCGTAAAGAAGCTAAAAGGATCTTGCCCATCTTCTTGTTCAAACATCTTATGTTCCAAAAAGTGCGCTATACCATCAGGTACTTTAATCATTTTATCTTCTCCCACCGGTACAAATTCCGTATCAAGAGAACCAAAATGGGTAGCATAATGCACACAAAAATTCTTTTTCTTTGGGTAAGGAAGAAGATACACTTCCAAGCCATTTTCTAGTTTTTCATAAAATAGACTTTGATCCAGTCCTGCTAGTTTAATCTCTTCCATGGTCTTCTCCTTTCAATAAATAAATGGTATCGAAATGAACCTTTTTAGCCATTTCAACGATGTCTTCTTTGGTCACCTTTAAAATCTCTTTTTTACGTTCTTCAAGGGAACCAATTCCCGATAAATCGGAAGATATATAAGACTCAATTAACTCATTTGGATTATCGTTCATCTCATCCAAGAGAGACACATATAACTTTTTAGCTTTCTCTATATCTTCCTCTGAAAAGTCTCCCTTAGTCATGGCTTTCATCTCTTTTTTAATAAGCGAAACTGTTTTCTTAAATTGACTTTCATCAATTCCTGCTCGGATTAAAAGTAAGTGATCAAACTTTCGCATCGAAGCATTGACATAGTAACAAACCGAATGTTTTTCCCGAATATTTTTAAAAAATTTAGAGTCTGGACTAGCTCCTAAAATAATGGTATAGAGATTCCATACATAGTTATGCGTAAACTTTTCTAACGGATCTACCACACATCCAATAACGAGTTTCGCTTGTTCCACATCATCCATCTCTTCCACAATCTGTACTTTTCTTCTTTTAGGAAGTGGATCTAAGAAAGGCGTAACGATTTCTTTTTTATAAGTTTCAATCGGAAAATACTTTTTAAAGAGGGCTTCCATTTTAGAAAAAGAAATATCCCCTAAAACATAAATATCAAAATGCGCTTTCTTAATCCATTCTTTATAAAAAGGTACTAAGTTTTGAGGTGTAATCTTCTCTAAATCTTCTACATAACCGTAATCTCTATAGGTAAGTGGATCGTATCCCATCTTTTCCATCATTCGAACGACCGCCAAGGCTTCTTTTCGTTCTTCCATACCTAAAATAGCTTTCTTACTATTCTCCATGATAAAATCAAATGATTTTTGATCGAATTGATTATTTTTTATATTCGGATGAAATAAGATTTCACTCAAGAACTCAACACTTTTCTCAAGCATGCCTTCTTCCGTATATTTCTCATTTAATAAACTCATCGTAATATTGGTATTACTATACTTTCCAAGACGTCTATTTAAGATATGAAAATCGACATTATATAAGTCTTCTGCTTCTTTAATCAATAATCTTTTCGTTGGATATTTTAACGTTGTATCAGTAAGCATACTGGTCAAAAAATTACGCATCGTGATCTTATCTTTGGCTATTTTCTCTTTTAAGACAACTTTTATTGTAATCGTTCTAAACAAATCGGTTTTAATCATATGAATCGTATCTGAACCAAACTTTACTTTTTTCTCTTGCATCCTAATCATCTCCCTTTAATCTGTTCTTATTATATGTATTTTCTAATAAATTATTAGAAAAGTATCGATTCTAGTGCTACTTCGATCATATCGGTGAAGCCTTTTTCCCGCTCTTCACTCGAAGTTTCTTCATTGGTCACCATGGAATCCGAAACCGTAAGTAAGCAACTAGCTTCTTTATGTAAAGCATTTGCTATATGAAATAAAGCAAAACTTTCCATTTCCACACTTAAACATTGATACTTTTCAATAAGAGGAGATTTTTCCTCCATCATCGAATAGAAAGCTTCTGAGCAATAAACATTTCCTTCATAAATCGATTTATTTAAAGATTTTCCTACCTCTTTAATTTTTTGATTTAATGTACTACTTCCATAGACTTGTTCTTCCTTATTTCCAGAAAATACTTGTCCAAACGTAGATTCACTTACGGAAGAAGAAGCAAGTATCAAATCAAAGAGATGAATATCTTCTTTAAACGTACCACAAGACCCTACTCTAATAATTTTCTCTACATCATAAAACTTGTATAGTTCGTAAGCATAGATTCCCATACTAGGAATACCCATACCAGATGAAAAGATGGTAACTTCTTTTCCTTTATATTTTCCGGTATAGGCCAAACAATTACGTATTTTATTGACCATTTTTACATCCGTTAAAAAATGTTCCGCAATAAACTTGGATCTAAGAGGATCTCCTGGCATAATAACCATCTTACTAATCATTCCTTTTTCACATTCAATATGAGGTGTGGGCATAATCATACCTTCTTTCTATTTCTATTATACCAAAATTTTATCGTATTTACTTACATTATTGTGTTTTTGTTGACGAACGGATGAAAAATTTATACAATAATACCCTAGTGAGGTGAAAAAGATGAAGTCATTTACTTGGGATAAAAAAGAACTAGAAGCACTTTTAGCAAAAAGATATAAACTCTTAGAAATGAATCCTTCTCATAAAAAAAGAGAAACCATCGAAGAAGATATTGAACTCCTTGAAGAAATGCTTCACCTACCTCAATCTTTAATTGAAGATGATGAAGAAATAATACTAGATGAAGAAACAAAACCTATACGTCAAGAAAGTCTTGCCCATACGCTTTATCAAAATTACGTAAAACCATATCAACTTCTTACCGATAAAAGTTTTGAATCTATTGCAAGAGGTGCTATTTTTGTTGTTCCAGAAGTAGAAGCCTATAGTCCTTCTGAATTTCAAAAGACAGTTAAAAGTGACAAAGAATTAGTATCTAATGTATTAGAAGTATTACGAAAAGTTAATAAAGATTTTGCACGGTTTGCAGAAGACACCTTGTATGGATCTAATCGAATTGTCGAACTATTATCCATTCCCGATGAAGATTATGAAATGATTCCTGAATTAGGAACTTGTTATATGGACACTCTTCTTCCTCATCCTTTTGCTATTATATACCGCAACCAAACAATATTGGAATTTAATACCCTAGGTCATGAACTAGGACACTTATATAAAGAACAATTCCTTACAACTCAAAAAGAAGAAAATCCATACTTTTTAGAATTAGAAGGTTATTTTATCGAATTAATTATGAATGATTTTGCTCAAAGTTATGGATACAGCAAAGAAGATACTTTAAAAGAAATACAAAATCGACTACACATAGTAAATAATTTTATTCAAGATCTAAACGTACAGTATTATGCTTCTAAATTTGCAAAATATAAACCTTATTATTTATCTATACCAAAATTAAAAAAAGAATTAGAAAAACAAAATATTCCTATCTTTATAAACAAAAGTAATGTTATCGGTTATATTGATTCTGAGTTAGATGAAAGTATTATGATGATTCATTCTTTTTTTGGAGCTCTTGATTTATATAATTTGTATAGACAAGATCCTGAAAAAGCATTCTACCTTTTAAAAAGAAGTTTTACTTTACCTACTCAACCTTTACAAGCGTATTTAAAAAATATAGATGCAACGTATCACCAAGATGATTATACCAACCTAAAACAATTTGTAAAACGATTAGAACCAACTAAAAGAGAGTCTTAAAAACTCTCTTTTATAGTTATTAATACAATATAAACCCTTCGCTCAATCTAATTGATAAGGTCCTCTAAAAGTCGCTTACGCTCCTGTGCTGACGAGCACTAGGCGGAACGAGCGGCCGCTGTCCGCGTCACCGCGAACGTCGTCGAAGTAGAACACTCCGGCACCCGAGCTATCGCTATAGCTGCCGCCGCGGACGAACCACGGGTCCGAAGAGTTTACAAAGTTTTGAAAATCTCCATACCATCCTGCCGTTTCGGATAAAGCATGTCCATAACATACTCCTCCGTCACATGCTGTCTCAGCTGCATTTCCACTATATAAATCATAATATTTTTCGTCTGGTAATGTCCTTCCATCAGATACTGGTCCACCACTATTTAATACTCCATTGAAGCCTGAATTTTGTGATGTACTATAACCACTTCTTGGCTTTGCAGGTTCTTGGCC
>CANRHM010000053.1 GCA_947630415.1 uncultured Bacilli bacterium
AACCAATTTTTTAGTTGCTTTTACTTTTGTCTTTTAATTACTGGATTTGCTAGTTGCTTTTACTTTGAGAATTCACCTTTGTATTCATAGATAATATCCTTGGATAAGGCAAGGACTGCATACATATTGATGATGGCCATCAAGGCTACAAAAATATCAACTAAGTCCCATAAAAATTTAGCACTTGCACAACTACCAAAGACAAGTAGTAAAACCGTGATGATTTTTAAGAGAAATAAATCTTTTTCATTGGTATTTTTCTTAATAAACTTAAGATTTACTTCACCATAGTAATAACCTGTTAAAATGGTGGAAAAGGCAAAAAATAAAATCAGTAGGGATAAAAGGTTACTTCCAAAAGATCCTAAGTGATAAGTAAAAGCATATTGAGTTAGTTCAATACCATTGATATTATCTAATACCAATTCTTGGTAATTAGAAGATAGAATTAAAAAGGCGGTTCCGGTACAAATGATAAAACTCGTGAAATAGATACCAAGCATCTGAATCATTCCTTGGCCTACCGGATTATTACTACTACTGGCGGAGGAAGCAATGGCACTACTACCAAGTCCTGCTTCAGTAGCAAAAATTCCTCGTTCTAATCCAATCATTAACGTTGTAAGAAGACCCACACCTACACTTTTAGGGCGAAAGGCTTCACTAATTATTTTAGATAAGATAATACCTACTTGATTTATATTTGTAATTAAGACATAAAGAATAAGGATAAGGTACAAAATTCCCATAAAAGGAACCAATTTCCCTGTGGCATCCGAAATCCCTTTTACACCTTTAATGATAATAGCAAGCGAAATAATAGCTAGACTCACTCCCGTGACGATAGGAGCAAAGTTTAAGGTTTCTTTTAAAGATACGGCAATGGTATTTGCTTGAATCGTAAGAAAACCTACAATATAAGCAATCAAAATCAAAATCGCATAGAGGTAAGCAAGGCGATGATTGCCTAGTCCTTTTGCAATATAGTAAGAAGGCCCTCCTTTATGATATTTCCCATCTTTTTCACGATAGATAACACCTAAACAACTTTCAGCAAAAGCATTGGGAACCGTTAAAATAGTGGTTATCCAAATCCAAAAGATAGTTCCTGGTCCTCCTAAATAAATTGCAAGCGCAATTCCCGCAAGAGAACCTACCCCAATTTGTGCAGCAAGTGCCATCATTAATGTTTTAAAAGGTGATATCTCATCTTCTTTTTTCTTTTTAAAACCTTTGATCATCTCTTTAAAATGAAACTGCACTCCTCTTAATTTAACAGTGAAATAGATACCTCCACCAAGCAAGAAAAAAGTAGCAATTCCCCAAGCTAATTTTTTAATTTCTTCCATACATTTCACCTACTTCTATTGTAGGTTATTAAAAAGGCAAATTTTGTCAAAAAAAGACCTAGTTTTAAATTCCTAGGTACTTATTTATGATACGTTTCATGATTTTTAATTTTAAAAGCGCGATAGATTTGTTCTAAAAGTAGAACGCGGAATAATTGATGTGGAAAAGTCATCTTACTAAACGATATTTTTTCTCTAGCAAGCGCCTTAATCTCCTCATCTAATCCATAGGACCCTCCGATGATAAAGGTGAGATTGCTATTTTGAAGAAAGATTTTTTCGATATGTTCAGAAAACTCGATGGAGTTATACATTTTTCCTTCAATCTCTAAAGTTACGATATAGTCCTTTGGATTTAAGACCTTTAAAATGTGTTCTTTTTCTTTCTTTAAGGTACTTACTTCATCAAGTAAACCTTCATCCGGTAATTCAATAATTTCAAGGGACGTATATTTACTTAATCTACGACGATACTCTTCGATGGCCTCTTTGAAATAAGTCTCTTTTATTTTTCCAATACAAATGATTTTAATCATAGTTATACCTCAATGACATCGGTGGCATCGCGTTGCTTAGCAATAATAATGGGTAAATCGATGCCACTTGCTTTTAAAATACCATCGACGGTCGAAAAAGCAATTTCTTCCGTATTGTTGTTTTCACTTAAATGTGCAAGTATGATATATTTGGTTTTAGGTCCTATCCAAGAAGTTAAATACGTTCCTGCCGTGTGATTCGATAAGTGACCTTCATCTCCAATTACTCTTTGCTTTAAATAATAGGGATAAGGTCCATCCATCAACATTTTTTCATCGTGATTGCTTTCCAAAACATAGATGGTGGCATTGCTTAAGGCTTTGAAATAACGTTCATTTACATATCCTGTATCGGTAATATACACTAAGGTATCCTGTTTATTTTTGATTTTATAAAGAAGACTTCCCTTGGCATCGTGAGAGGTTTTGAAAGTTTCTATTTCCATATCTTTATAGGTCATTTCTTTTTCAATCACGTGCAAATTATTTTCAGGAATAATTCTTGTAAGTTCTTCTAAAACGGGACTACTTCCATACACCTTGGCTTTGGTCCTCTTTACAAAACTGGCTAATCCTTTTATATGGTCGGTATGCGTATGGGTAATAAAGACTGCTTCTATTTCTTCTGGAGAAACAGAAATCTCTTCCAATTTACTTTGAAGCGTGATGTAATTTATTCCCACATCGATTAAGATTTTGGCATCATCGGTTTCAATATAGGTACTATTTCCCTTTGAGCCACTTGCTAATACTTTAATTCTCATTAGTAATGTGTTAACGGATTAACCGGTGTTCCTCGTTGTGGATAGCCATTCCATAAACCAAAGTGTAAGTGAACTCCAAAAGCATAACCAGTCTGTCCCATTGTACCAATTACGTCACCGGCATAAACAATATCGCCTGCTTTTTTGTATCTTGTCGCCATATGCGCATATTCCGTATATTGACCATTACTATGTTTGATATAGATAAAGTTACCATTGGTTCCGTTATAACCTGAGTAAATAACAATTCCGTTGTTGGCTGCCCTAATTGGTGAACCATAACCACATCCAGAAATATCCAAACCTTTGTGTAATTTACCCCAACGATAAGCGAAAGAACTTGTAATTTGATAAGGTGAAATGGTAGGCCAAATCCAAGATCCGATATCTACTGGTACTTCGGTTCCTTCATCTACGCCTCCACCACTTGGATAGTAAACTCTCTGTTTCGTTCCACGAACAATAATACGGTCTACCGATGGTTTTTCTTTTTTGGTATCCATCGTAACTACGCTTTTCGTTTCACCGTTCACTAGTTTTATCTTTTGGGTAACTAATTGTACACCTTCAATTCCTTCTTGTTTTACTTGTTCGTATCCAACATATTGATCAGGATCATTTTCGTAAACCGTTTCGTAACCAACCGTTTGACGCTCTACCACGTGTGTCTCTTCTACAATGTTTAACTGAGGTTGTAAAATTCCAAGAGTTACAACTTGCCCCGGGAATAAAAGATCATTTACTGAAGAAAAGGTAGGATTCGCAATTAAGAATTCTTCTGGTGAAATCTCGTTAGCAAAGGAAATCTCATCAATAGTATCTCCTGCTTTTACGGTATATGTTTTTTGTTCTTCATTCGTTCCAAATAATAGAAAACGACTTAACTCATCTTCAGAGGTATAGATTGTTTCATTTACGGGAATGTTTTCTTTGACTAAAGTCTGTTCATTTTGAATATAAATATTTTCAACGATTTTTCCGGTATCGACAATGGGTGTTTGAGTATCATTCTCATAGTTTTCCAATTCTTTTTCATCGATAAAAGCTTGAGCCATTTTATATACGGAATTTAAAAAGATATCTTTATCTAGAACATAAATCGTTTTATCTTCTTGTTTTACCACTTCTCCACTTTCGTCCTGTTCTTCGATTCCTTGAATAAATATTTTATATCCTTGAATGGTAAAGGGACTTTTATCTTGAATCTTAGCATAGATTTCACTATTGGATGAAGTCTTTTCATTAAACGTAATTTCTTTTACAATGTCCAAATCATTTGGAACATAGACTTTATCGACTTTGTATTTTTTCTTTAGTGCATTTTGCTCACTATCGATATAGTTTTCAAAGTCTTCTTTGGATTCAATTAAACCAATTGATTCACCTTGTAAATAGACACGGTATACCTCTTTTGGCGTAGACTTTTCCACTTGAGTAAATCCGGTAAAAACGAAAAGTCCACTAAAAAGCGCTGCTGCCATAGAGGCTATAATTGTTTTACTACTCATTACTTTCACCTTTTTCTTCTTTTTTATAGCTTAAGAATGTTGAAGTGTCTCGTTTAAATAATAATTCGATGGTGGTCGTAGGTCCATTACGATGTTTTCCAATAATAAATTCACTAATGCTGTTGTTGTCGTCAGTTCTTTTTTCTTTGTTATAATAATCATCACGATATAAGAATGAAACAATATCAGCATCTTGTTCAATGGAACCTGATTCACGTAAGTCACTCATAATAGGTCGTTTATCTTCACGTGCATCTACCGCACGGGATAATTGAGCGAGAGCAATAACCGGAACATGTAATTCCATAGCCATTGTTTTCAAACTACGGGAAATATCGGATACTTCTTGTTGACGGTTTGTTCCATATTTTCCGCCTCCTGAAATTAGCTGTAAGTAGTCGATAACAACAATACCAAGTCCTTCATCGGAACTAGCAAGACGTCTACATTTAGACCTTATTTCACCAATCGTAATTCCTGGCGTATCGTCGATATAAAGTTTGGCATCTTGCAATTGGCTAATCGCTTCATTTACTCTTTTCCAGTCATTGTTGTTTAAATTACCTGTTCTTAGTTTATAACCTTCGATTTGACCTAGACTGGAAAGCATGCGCATAGCTAATTGTGCAGCACTCATTTCCATATTAAATAAGGCAACGGTTTTATCGGTGTTCATGGCAATATAGGTTGCTATATTTAAGGCAAAAGCTGTTTTTCCCATGGCAGGGCGAGCGGCAATAATGATTAGTTCATTCTCATGAAATCCTGCGGTAATACGGTCGATATCATACCAACCCGATGGAAGTCCTGTGACTTCCCCTTTCGTTTCTGATAATTTTTCCAAATCACTTTGCGCTTTATATAAAACATCTTTAATATTTTGAAATTCGCTCGAGCGTCGATTTTTAACGACACTAAACATTTTTCTTTCGGCAGCATCAAGGGTTTCTTCGAGGCTACCTTCTTGATCGTATCCAAGGGAAGCTACTTCAGTTCCTGCTTCAATTAAACTTCTTCGAACAGCAGAGTCTTCTACTAATTTTAAATAGTAATCGATATTGGAAGCTGTTGGAACAAACTCTAATACTTCGGTTAAGTATTCTACTCCTCCAGCTTCATTCAATTTGTTTTTCTGTTTTAATTCTGAAGTTACGGTGGTAACATCTACTGGTGTTTTATTCTCGGCCAAATTTTTCATGGCATCGAAAATAATGGCGTTTTTTTCTAAATAGAATGCTTCTTTTGTTAAACTTTCACAGGCTTTTTGTAAAGCATACTTAGAAATAAACATGGCTCCTAAAACCGATTGTTCAGCTTCAGGATTATAAGGAATATTTTTCGCTGCCATATTAGGACCTCCTATTTTACTAATTGCACTTTTATTTTAGCAGATACATTTTTATATAATTCGATTTCTACCGTATGAAAGCCAAGGGATGTTAAATTATTTTCTAGTTTAATTTGTCTTTTATCAATCGTATAACCTTTCTTATCTAAGGCTTCTTTGATTTGTTTCGGACTTACACTTCCAAAAACACGGTCTTCCATTCCGGTTTTAACTTGGAAAGTGAAGGTATCTTTTTCGAGTTTTTCTTTATCCACTTTTGCTTGTTCATAATTTGCTTCATCTTGTTTCTTAGCACTAGCTTGATCTCTTTTCAATTTGGCTAAGTTTTCTTCATTGAGTGGAACGGCATAACCTTTCTTAATTAAAAAGTTTTCAGCATAGCCATCCTTTACTGTTTTGATTTCTTCTTTTTTTCCTTGACCTTTTAGGTCTTTAATAAAAATTACTTGCATAACTTTCTCCTTTCTCTATTGGATAAGTTCCCATAATTTTTTTTCAACTTCTTCAAGAGTACTGTTTTCGATCTTTGTTGCTGCAGAGGAAACATCTCCTCCTCCATTCATTTTTTCCATAATTTTTCCTACTTGATAGTTTCCCATCGAACGTGCACTAACGCCAATGGATTCTTTTTCCAGTTTACCAATAACGAAAGAAGCTTCAACACCTTTAAATTGTAAGAGGGTATCGGCAATCTTCGCTAAATCTTCTTTTCGATAATGAATATTTTCATCTCCTACCGTGACCGCAAGAGTATGATACACTTTGGCATTGGTAATCACTTTTTGTCTTAAGGCATATTCTCTTAAGTCCTGTTTTAATAAGTATTGAACCTTGGTAGGATCTGCTCCTTTTTTAGTTAAAAGATAGGCACTATAGTAAGTTTCTTCATCGGTCTTTACAACAAAGTTGTTAGTATCTAAAACAATTCCTGCTAAAAGAAGGGTATTGATTTCTTCTTTCAAAGTGATTTTTAAATCTTCTAGTAGGAAAGCAATCATTTCACAAGTACTCGATGCTTTTTCGTTAATGAAAAGAATTCCATCGTTGATACTATCGGAGGTTGGTGCATGGTGATCAATGACCATAATATGTGGCGTTTTTTCTAAAAGTTTTGCTTCTTGAAGAATTTCTTTCTTGTTGGTATCTACAATGATAATCAAATCTCTATCCGAAATATTCACATCTTTTCCTTTGATAAAGGATACGTTTTTTTGCATATCGGTTAACGCTTGATTTACCGCTAATTCAAAGTGGGTATCATTTACAACAATAGAGGTTTTCTTTCGATATTTCTTACCTATTTCAGCAAGAGCAACAGCACTTCCTAAGGCATCTAAGTCAAGTCCTCTATGACCCATGATATAGATTTGATTCGCTTTTTTTATGGTCGATAAAAACTTTCTTTTTTCTATTTTCATAGGCCCCTCCCTAATCACTTTATGACAATTTATATTATACACTACTTCAGGACATTTTCCAAGTAAAGAAAAAAACCGAAAAAATCCGGTTTCATTACTTTGTATATGGTAATAATCCAATTGAACGTGCACGCTTAATTTGTCCAGCAATGTATCTTTGATGTCTTGCACAAGCTCCTGTAACACGTCTTGGTAAAATTTTACCTTTATCATTAATGTATTTCTTTAAAGTTTCTACATCTTTGTAATCGATATTTTTACCTGTACACATGTAGCAAACTTTTTTCTTTTTTCTAAAAAATTCTGCCATAGATAAATCTCCTTTCTATTAGAATGGTAAATCGTCATCGCTTATTTCGATGTTAGCACCGAAGTCAGCAAATGGATCGCTTTTTACATCACTCGTTTGAGATTCGTTTCCGGAATCAAAATCATATGGAGTAGGATTGTTAGCAGGTGCTGTGTTTCCAACAGGTGCATTCTCCCTACTTCCTTTGGAATCTAGGAACTGAACATTGTCGGCAATGACTTCTGTTACATAACGACGTTGTCCTTGGTTATCATCGTAAGAGCGCGTCTGTATTCTTCCGTCGACGGCTACTTGGCTTCCTTGTGTTAAATAATTTTTAACATTTTCAGCCTGTTTACGCCATACAACGATAGGAATAAAATCTGCTTCTCTTTCACCGGATTGATTCGTAAAATTACGGTTGACTGCTAAAGTGAAACTAGCTACTGGTGTATTCGTTCCCGTATATCTTAATTCTGGATCTTTTGTTAAGCGACCAATTAAAAATACTTTATTCATTTTTTACCTCTCTATTAATCTTCTACTTTAACAACTAGGTGACGAATAACGTCTTCATTTAAGCTAGCAACACGTGTAAATTCTTCTGTTGCACTAGAATCTTCTACTTCTACTTTATAGAAATAGTAATATCCAGTCTTGTACTTGTTCATTTCGTAAGCTAATTCTCTTTGACCCATTTCTTTTTCTTCTAGGATCTTAGCTCCCTTATCTGTTAGTACCTTTTTCATATCAGAAGCAACTTTTTGATTAGCTTCTTTTTCTAAGTCAGGTCTAACTACGAACATTACCTCATATTGTTTCATGTTCTTACACCTCCTTTTGGACATATGGCCGAACATTGAAGTTCAGCAAGGAGTATTAAAATACTCGCTAGTAGTATAACAAAACTTCCTTCTTTTGTAAATGTTATTTTGTTTTTTTTGTAAATAATTCTTGAAAAAGTCATTGTATAAAATTTAAGGAAATAAGTCATACTATATGCAGGAGATGAAA
>CANRHM010000054.1 GCA_947630415.1 uncultured Bacilli bacterium
AAATAAATCGCCACAATAGAAGGCCTGCCGATAAAACGCCTCCACTTACAAAGGTGCCAAAGAATTGAAGAAATCCATATTCAATACCCCCGGATGCTCCAGGAATAGGAACAAAAGAACCAATAAGCATGATATAAGCCGACGCTACGACGGAACGCATGATACCGATTTCTCCTCCTACTCCTAAAGCTTTAAAAA
The DNA here is from genome assembly GCA_947630415.1 of uncultured Bacilli bacterium. Taxonomy (GTDB): domain Bacteria; phylum Bacillota_I; class Bacilli_A; order RF39; family UBA660; genus Faecenecus. The sequence goes on from CANRHM010000054.1 coordinate 199, forward strand.
TAAAGAAAGGGAGTACATATAAGCAAAATAAACTAAAAAATTGATATAAAAAGCCTTGTATACATACTTTTTTATTCTTTCCTAAATTGACAGCTCCTTGATGAAAATCTGCTAAACTAGCGTTCCATTTTTTCAAAGTAGCTTCTTTATTTTTAACCAGTTTTAAAGTCGTCAACAGATTAATTCCTAATTTGATAATCCAAGCATTAAACTTTTTACCAAAACTGATGATAAAAAGAAACACCATAATCAACGTATTAATCGCAAAACCTACTGCAATAAGTCCTCCTAAAATAGGAAGATTATCAAATATATTAAAGAAGAAATTGAGTCCTAAGGCAATAAGCCCCAAGACTACCAAAGCTAACTGATATAAAATAAAGTTTTGCATAATGATATTGGTTCCACTACTAACCCTGATACCATCTCTTTTTAAAAGATACACTTGCATGGGTTGTCCTCCTGTTGCAAAAGGGGTAATTCCATTAAAAAAGTTGGTAATCAAAGTAAGTTGTAAGGTCTTTTTATAAGTGTATTTTTTTTCATATGTTTGCACAATAACATGAAGTCCAAGTGACTGAAACAACACATAGATACCCGTTACTACTAACGCCAAAAGAATCCAAAAAAGATTTGCTCTTTGGAGTTCATATACCACTGATTGAAAATTATCTCTTAATACAAAATATAAGACTAACAACGTAATAAGTGCTAGTATAATTCCGTTTCTTTTAGCTTGTTTCATAGTTTTTCCTCTAATATTGTTTTTTACTTTCTAATTCCATTTCATAATCTTTACTAAATACTATCATATCATGGTCGATGGAAATATCCAAATCATGATCCGTTGCTGCTTTTAAAAAAGGATCTATATTCCCTCCATGCAAGAAGTTTAAATCGAACATATCTAAGTTATTTAAGGCATAGCCTACACTTTCATTTACCATTTCTTCTTGTGTCTCTAAAGGAACATTTTCTCCTACTTTAAAAGTAGCCATCATATTTTTTAAATCTTTTTGCCCTTCTAAATAGGTGTATCCTAACAAGTTTCCTTTTTCCGTAAATAAAAGGTATTCTTCTATTTGATAAGGTACTTCAGGCGTCACTAAAAAAGAAGATAGTCTATCTTTTAAATCAATAAGAGAAGTATCGATATTACCTACTTCTTCTACCTTTTTTAATTGTGTTCCTAACAACATCTTTAACATAATTATTCTTTTTCACTGATGGAATCGATTCCAGGAAGATCTTTTCCTTCTAAATATTCAAGCATAGCTCCTCCTCCAGTGGATGCATGTTTTACCCGATGAAGGAAGCCTAATTCTTTAGCGGCAGCTACAATGTCTCCTCCCCCAAGAATTAATCTTCTATTTCCACGAACAGCAATACCTAAAGTATCTTTCGTTCCTTTTTGATATTTTTTCATCTCGTATACACCTAGTGGTCCATTCCATAAAATTGTTTTGGATTCAGTTAAAATAGGGCGATATAATTCAATTGTTTTAGGACCAATATCCATACCCATTTCATCTTCTTTTATCTCATCGACTGCTACTACATGATTTTTAGCTTCTTCATCAAACTCGGTTGTAACATTGACATCGACTGGTAAAACAATCTTATCTTCATATTTTTCAAGCATTTCTTTACAGAAGTCAATTTTATCTTCTTCCACAATAGATTGTCCTACTTCAAGTCCTTGTGCTTTTAAGAAAGTAAAAGCCATTCCTCCTCCAATTAAAACATGATCTACTTTAGGAAGCAAATTTTCAATAACTCCAATCTTATCACTTACTTTAGCTCCTCCTAGAATAAGGGTATAAGGTTTTTTAGGGTGATCTAAAGTTTTTAAGGCATTTAATTCTTTTTCAATTAAGAACCCTACCCCATTGGGAAGTAGTTTAGCAAGTCCTACATTAGAAGCATGTGCTCTATGTACGGTTCCAAAAGCATCATTAATAAAGATATCTCCAAGACTTGCCCAGTAAGAAGCAAGTTCCGGATCATTCTTACTTTCTTTTTGTCCATCCAAGTCTTCATAACGTGTATTTTGAATTAAGAGAACATCTTTTTCACCTAAATTTTGAACTGCTTCTTCAAGTCCTTCTCCACGCGTTTTTTTACTAAATAAAATTTCTTTTTCTAAAAGATCACTTAAACGATGAGCTACGATTTCTAAATCGTTCTTTTCTAAATCACTTTCCTCTTTAATACGCCCAAGATGTGCTAAAAGAATAACTTTAGCATCGTGTTCCATGGCATAACGAATGGTCCCCAAACTTTCTTTAATACGAGTATCATCTATAATTTCTCCGTTTTTAATAGGCACATTAAAATCAACACGAATGATTACTTTCTTTCCTTTTAAATCATAATCTTTAATTGTTTTTTTCATCGTTTCCCCTCACTATCTTAAATTCATTATATCAAAAAAAGGACAAAGAAAAAAGAGATTCTATGAAATCTCCTCATTAATCATTCGATAAGCGGGTACCAAAAACATTCTTGCCTTTGTTTTTACATCTGGAAACACAGGAATAGAACTTAGCTCTTCAAGTGAAAACCAATCAACAGCAAAACTTTCTTCACTGTTGGTAGGAATAATATTATTATCTACAGGCTCAGCTAAGTATTGATAATCTAAGATATTTCCTACAAAATTATTGTATTCTTCGACAATAAAAGGATGATCCTCTACTAAACGTACTTTAATACCTGTTTCTTCAAAGGCTTCGCGAACAGCTCCTTCTTGAGGAGTCTCACCTTCTTTTAAATGTCCACCCGGTTGAATCCAGTTTTGAAACTTTTTATGGTAAATAAGTAATATCTTATTTCTTTTTCGATCGATGATAAAAGTAGATGCACATTTATCTCTTTCTTGATTTTCCACTATAGTCACCTCTTATTATCTTCAGTATAACAAAAAAGAGACACAAAGTATATAAAATCAAAAAAAGAAAACGTTGGTTGACGTTTTCAAATAACGTATTTTATAGTTTATATTGTAAAAAAATCATAAAATATAGAGCACTCAAAACCTTGATGCTTGACTTTTAAAGTTTTTTAGTGTAATTTATTTAACACGAAGCAAGAGAAAGCCAAAAAATATTTACTTATCGAAATATTTTTGTTATAATTTCCTTGTGAGATAGATATAATAATATTGTAGAATATGACTATATCTACACTTGGTCTATTGATTTAATCAATGGATCAAACCCGTGTTAGCGCCAAGCGCTGCTTAAAGAGGCAACCTTTAGGGTTGTCTTTTTAATGCTTCAAAACCTTTTCTTATTTAACTCTTTTAATATTCTCCTTATATCATTTATAGAAAAGAAATACTTTTCACTTTTAGTAAAAGACATTTTATTTTTGTATTTGTAATCAAACTTATCAATATATGTTAACATATCAGACACTTGAAATAATCTTTTTTCTTCGTGATCAAATTTAATTCTATGCTCAAATCCATCAAATCTTAAAAAAATAGAATCGAGAATGGTTCCTAAAGTTTCCTGTCCATTATCATAATACATTACAATTTTATCAAATTTGTTAAAATACTCCAGATGTTCTTTTATCATTTTATTTATTTCACTAGATACTTGTTGACGTAGTGTTCTACTATTATCCGTGTATTTTTTATCTATAATTATCGTGTAATATTTAACAGGTATTCTTCTAGAAAATTGATATATTGCATTAAAAATACTTTTTCTTTTACTTATTTCAAATTTTGAATAATCACCACGTTTCATTATTAAATCAGCCATATGAATCATTTTGGTATAACCAATCCTATTAAGTCTTTCATTTAGCCTATTTAATTGAGGTATAATATCATCCGTTTGTTCATGAAAAGTAAATGAGACGCCATACAACAATGAAGCATCTTTTCCAAAACCAAACTCTCCAGTTTCATCCACAAATATATTTAGTCTTCGCATGACATTCACCTCGCTACACAAATTTATACAACTAATCTTAATTAACAATAGTTAAAATAATAATAAAAAGAATATAAAAAGTCAATGCTTTCGCATCGACTTCGAAATTTTGTCTTAATTATTTCTTACTTTTACACACTATTTAGCAATTTCCATTAAATGTTTAGCCGTTCGAACCATTTGGCAAGAATAACCCATTTCGTTATCATACCAGGCTACTACTTTGACTAGCTGTCCATCTTCGGTTTCTAAAACACTGGTCGATAAACCATCCACTAGAGCACCACAACTAGAACCAATAATATCACTGGATACTACAGGATCCATTGTAAATTTAAGCGTGTCGTTTGTACTTTGCATAAAAGCTAAATTGATTTCTTCTTTAGTAACGGGTTGTTTTAATTCGAGTGTTAAGTCGATAACCGATCCCGTTGCTACTGGAACACGCATAGCGGTTCCATCTAATTTTCCTTTAAGTGTAGGAAGTACTTCTCCAATTGCTTTAGCAGCACCCGTAGATGCTGGAATAATATTACTAGCAGCACTTCTTCCACGACGAGCAAGGATCCCTTTTTTGTGAGGAACATCTAACGTTGCTTGATCGTTCGTATATGCATGAACTGTAGTCATAAAACCTCTTTTAACACCAAAGAAATCATCCAATACTTTTAATACAGGAGCAAGGCAATTAGTTGTACAAGAGGCTGCTGAAATAATTTGTTCAGTACCATCTAAAGTATCCTCATTTACGTTATAAACAATCGTCTTAAGGTCTCCCTTAGCAGGAGCAGAAATAATGACCTTTTTAGCACCTGCTTCAATATGTGCATGTGCTTTTTCGACATCCGTGAATTTTCCTGTACATTCCATTACAACATCAACATTAAGTTCTCCCCAAGGTAATTCTTTTGGATCCATACAAGAATATACTTTAATTCTTTTGCCTGACACAATGATTTCATCGTTATCAAACGAAATATCCTCTACTTTGTAATTACGATGATTTGAATCATACTTCAATAAATAGGCAAGTTGTTCTGCATCCGTTAAATCATTGATGGCAACAACTTCCATTTCTGGATCTTGATCCATTACACGAAAGATTAATCTTCCAATACGACCAAATCCATTAATTGCTACTCTAACCATTTTCCTCTATCCTTTCTATCATACTCATTATACCTATTTTTCTAACTTAATACAAGTACATAAAAACAGATATCCACAATTTTTGTGGATATCTTTTTATTCGTGGAAACAACTCTTTCCAATAAATTCTCTTAATATAGAGTCATCTGGAATATCTTCGGAAGGAATCGGTAAAAAAGCTCTTAAGAAATTGATAAGTCGTTTAGCCTCTTCGTAATATGGACTAGATGCATCAACAGAATAAAGAAGAGGTTCAACATAAGTTTTTAAAACCCCTAATTCATAGATTAAAGAAGTGTTAAAAATAAAGTCTCCTTCATCTTGATATGGGAAAATATATTTTTCTTCTCCTGCTCTTACCTTAGACCATATCTTAAGCGTATCTTCTACTTTGTAACCTCTTGTTTTATTATCTCTAACAACTCTTCTTAAAAGACGGTTATCGGTCGATGGAATACGATTTTGATTATCAATACTTAGTGTTGTTAAAGGAGATAAGTAGATCTTACATTTTTGACTCTTAGGAATATCCTTTAAAATCGTAGGATTTAATCCATGAATTCCTTCTATTAATAAGAGTTCATTTTCACCTAAATGAATTTTTTTCTTAAACTCTTTCATACCTATTAAGAAATTAAAGGTTGGAACCGTGACTGTTTCTCCTTTTAAAAGAGAAGCTATTTGATTATTGAATAATTCCAAATCAACGGCATCTAAACATTCAAAATCAGGTTCGCCATCAATTCCAAGTGGTGTTTCATTTCGATCTTTAAAATAATCATCCATCGATAAAGGAATCGGATTCATTCCAAAACTACGTAAATACATCGATAACTTACGGTTCGTTGTAGTTTTTCCCGAAGAAGTAGGACCTGCAATTAAAATAACTTTAACTTCATTTCTTCTTTGTTCAATAGCTCTTGCAATTTCTAAAAGTTTTTGATTTTGTAACGTTTCTGAGATACGAATAATATCCCCTATATTACCTTGTGATACGACTTTATTTAATTCACTAACATTTTCAAGATGCATCACTTTTTCCCAAGTTCTAGATTCATTAAAGGCTTGAAACATTTTTTCACGATGTTCATAAGGTTTAATTCCTTTTTCCATATAAATGGTAGGAAATCTTAACACAAAACCTTCTTCATTTATATAAGTAAGTTCAAAAAAAGATAATTGTTTGGTATTAACCGGCATCAAGCCATAGAAATAACTATAATTGTTTCCTAGTTTATATAACGTAACATAGGTATTGGTGTTATAGCGCATAATATCTGCCTTGGCCGTATCCCCTATACTATCAAAATACTGAATAGCATCCATTCTAGTAACATTCATTTTAGTAATTGGAAGTTCAAGATCCACTAACTCATGCATTTTTTGTTCTAATCTTTGAACCTTTTCTTCCGTCAAAGAGACATCCGTTTCGATATAGAGTCCTTTATCGATCGAATGAAGTACTTTGTAATTAGAAGAAGGACCAAATAGTTCTTTTCCTGCACACAAAGTTAAAAAGATAAGTCCATTTAAATAGATACGATTGGCGGTTCGGTCTTTCAAATCATAAAAAGAAATAACGCCTTCTTTTTTAATCGGTTGATTTAATTCTTGATATACTCCATTAAAAGACGCAATGACAATAGGATAAGCAAAGTCTTTTTCATAGCTTTTGCTAAGTTCTAAAAAAGTTGTATTTTTCCCTATTTCCAACGTTTTATCTTGGACTTTAACTTTAATATTTTCCATCACAAAAGTCACCCACTTATTCTATTCTATGCCTATTGTATCATAAATAAGAAGAAAAAAAAAGAGGACATAAAGTAAAGATATTTTGTCGAGATTTTACTTTCTATAATGGACAAGAAATGGAATAAAATTTATATCTTTTTCTAATCTTATTAATAGGTGATGATTTATGAATTTAGTACCTATGGTAGTAGAAAGAGAAGCAAATGGAGAACGAAGCTACGATATTTTCTCAAGGCTCTTAAAAAATAGAATTATTTTATTGAGTGGTGAAATCGATGATGACTCTGCTAATTTAGTGGTAGCTCAACTACTTTATTTGGATTCCCTCAACCACGATGATATATCATTATATATCAACTCTCCAGGAGGCGTTATCACTTCTGGAATGGCGATATTAGATACCATGAATTTTATTAAAAGCGATGTTTCTACCATATGTGTCGGAATGGCTGCAAGTATGGCCGCTTTTCTTCTTTCCTGTGGTAGCAAAGGAAAAAGATTTGCTTTACCCAATGCCGAAGTGATGATTCATCAACCTCTAGGGGGAGCAAAAGGGCAAGCAACAGAGATTCAAATAGCTGCCGAACATATCCTAAAAATGAAAAAACGTCTCAATAAAATGCTTGCCAAAAACACCGGTAAACCAATAGAAACAATTGAACAAGACACCGAACGAGATCATTTTTTAGATGCCAAAGAAGCCAAAGAATATGGTTTAATTGATGATATCATAGAAAAAAGATAGGACTTTCTATCTTTTTGTTTGTTTCATTCTGTTAACTAAATCCCGAATCTTACGAAAACGATGATTAAGACCCGACTTAGTTATCTTATTTCCCGTTTCTAAAGAAATTATTTCACTTAATTCAATTAACGAACTCTCAGGATATTTAAGTCGATAAGTGGCTGCTTCTTTTGTTTTATCATCTAACAAATCAAGTCCTACAGCATCGAT
>CANRHM010000055.1 GCA_947630415.1 uncultured Bacilli bacterium
ATTCAGGATTATAAAACTACCCCCCCCCATGTCAACTTTTTGTTAATTTTTTTGCAGCAAAAGAAAAAGCCTACACATCGGAAGGCTTTTTCATACTTTCTTGGATGAATTCTCTATTTTTTAATAGACGTTCATCGTCTTTATTTAATAAAATAGCTTGTTCCACATTTTGGAGGGCTTGTTCCTTATCTCCTAGAGCAAAGTAACCAATGGAAAGTAAATCATAAGGAGTACTATCCCAACTAAATGGTTCATTCATGTAAATTTTCTCATGGTGTTTGATAGTCAACGCCTTTTCGATATAAGAAACAACTTGAGGATAATTTTTTAATTCGTACTGTAGAAAGGCCATCTCCATGTAAGGATCTCTTAAATGAGGAGCTTCTTGAATGGCTTTTTCTAACCACATATGAGCTTCATCATATCTTTTTAAAGCGATATAACTTCTCGCAATAAAACGCATAGAAGCACATCGTTCTTCTTTCCAAGTAGCTTTTTTACAATGTAAGTGGCGAATTAAGGTATCTATACAATCATTGTAACGTTGATGATACATGTATTCTCTTCCTAAATAATGAAGATTTCTATCATCCATAGGATCCTCTTTGACGGATAATTCAAGTAAGGATAGATAACTACTCCGCGATTTGGAAACATCAGGGTAATGGTTTACCGTAATTAAATCGGTTTTTATTTTTTCTTCATGAGGTAATGAGCAGCTAAGTACTTCATGTATTGGATGCGTCCATTTGTACCCTTTTCTAGCATGAATCTTTTCAATATAGAAGCTAATTCTAGGCTTTCCATAGTCATCGAAACTCCAATTGTAGTTATATAGAAGTCTTGTCGTATCATCTTTCCAAATGGATTCGAGTTTTTCTCTCCAACCTTTTTCTAAGACTTCGTCAAGATCGATGCATACACAAATGTCAGTATCCATGGGAACCATATCAAGTGATAAGTTTCTTGCTACATCAAATCGAAATGGTTCTATTTTCTTTTTTTTGACGGTGGCCCCTCTTTTTCGTAAGCGTTTTACGGTATTATCTGTAGAACCAGTATCTAAAACATAAACCCTATCCGCTTCAAGCACACTATCCATGAAACGATCTACAAACTTTTCTTCGTTTTTACTGATTGCATAAACGCATATTTTTCTTTTTCTATGTAGATTCTTTTTAGCCTTTTGTCTTATCATAAATAGCTATTCGGCACTAGGCCCCGTAGGTCCTTGAGGTAACGTTAAATTAAGTACATACTCAGTTCCATCCATCGTAATATCTGCGGCGGCAGTTCCATCCGGTCCTGTCGTAGTAACCGTTCCGATTCTTAACGTAGGCATAGCCCCTTCTGGAATCGTAAAGTTTAAGACAGCATCCGTTTCAGTTCCAACATTTTCAACAGCAGCAGGTGTTCCCGCAGGTGCTGTTGTAACACTTCCTACCGTTATAGTTGCTGCTGCTCCTGTTGGACCGGTTGGACCAGTTGGTCCTGTTGGTCCAGTAGGCCCTATAAAACCAACTCCAGGAAGTCCTTGTGGCCCTGTAGGTCCCATAGGTCCAGTTGCTCCAGTAGGTCCTGTCAAAAAGCAGAACGGTGGAATAGAATGTGTATCCGATGTATTATTATTACAATTCATATTTATAACTCCTTTCACCCATAATATATGAAAGGTAAAAGTTTTTTCTTATTACAACAGTCATTGTTTCACTAAATTATTTTCTATTTTTTTATCATTGCTTCTTCCAATCAACCAATCCATAGAATATCCATACTTCTCTGCTATTTTCTTTAGCATCAATGTTTGCATATAATTTTTACGACGCGAATTTTTATATTCCGAATATGTAGTATTTTGAATACCCAACACTTTAGCAATTTTTCTTCCATTTACATGTTGTTCTTTTTCCAAAATATCCAAACGGCTTGCCATAATGTTTTTATCAATGGTTCCCATTTTGATGAGGTGATCAAATCTATTAATATCGGTAAGACGACATACATAATCCATACTTAAATTTAATGCCTCACAATAATAGAAAAGTTTAGGTAGTTTAACATTCGCAGTTTCCGCTTCAATATTGGCATATCCACCTCTACTTACATGCATATATCCTGCTACCTCTATTTGTTTTAAATCTCTATTATCTCTAATCTCCTTAAACCTGTACTCCACCATACATCACCTATAATCATTTTTACATGAAAATTTGGTAAATTATTCCATTGCAAAGTAATATGAAACAGCATCTTTTTAATTTTTTTCAATATAAAAACATCCTTTTCTTTTCAAAGATCCTCAGTTTCTCAATAAAATAAAAAGAAAACACGAGTTAACTATTTGTAAACTCATGTTTTCTTTTTATTAAAGAGCATAAATTAATTTTTTTCAAAAACAGTTCTTTTCTTCTCATGTTTGCCCTCTAGAAGCATTATAAATGTTTAATTTTAGGTTTGGCATCTACTAACATCTCATCAAGAAGATAATGATTTGCATAATAAGATAATAACTTTGAACTAATTCCGGAGATAATCATTTTTTTACTAATCAGTACCCCTGTTTCTTTATTGATATACCAATTTAAAGGACTTACTTCAAACCAAGCATCTTCTTTATTTCTGTAACTATCTTTATTGGAAAGTACAACTGTATTTTGTTCTCCCAAATTAGTCTTAATTCGTACATAACTACTATTTGCATAAAAGTACGATGGATAACTAACGGGTGTAAAGGGTTCTTTTCCATCCATATAATAGACATCGTCAATGGTATAAGAAAAAGGAGTCTTTTCAAGTTTTTCTCTTCTTAATGCTTTATTTAATAAGGGAACGTAATCTTTTCTAACAGCATTTTGAGGGTACGATCCTACACTTACTTCAAATATATTGTATTTTTTTGCTTTAGCCACCAGATTCTTCCGTTGCTCTAGAGGAAGTACTAAAATGGGACGAATAGATACATTTCTATCTTTGATATCAATAGAAGATAGACCTCCTTCCTTGTTAAGACAATAACTCTTATTACCATCGACTATAGAGGTATGATATAAGCCAAGAGAGGATCCTGTCAATTTTGCATAGTCTGTTAAATCGCATGAAGTTCCCCACATCTGAAAAGTAGAAGCTAATTCTTTTAAATAAGTTGCATTTAAAAATATAAGTTGCGCATCTTTAGACATCATAATCTCCTTATTACTTCTTTTTTCTTTTCATATAGACATAGTCTTGTAATTTAGGATGACTTTTATAAAAGGAATCTTTTTCTTCTTTCTCTACTCCTTCAAACAAGTCTTTTACCAAATACTGATTTAAGAACTGAGTCATCGTGGTTTCTTCAAAAGAAATTGATTTCATCACTTTCTCATTATGCATCATGATTCCAGATAAAAGTGCATTTTTAGAAAGTAAGAGATTTTCATCTTGATCGTATAACCACGTAACAGGTTCTACTTTTAGATAATAGATTTGCCCTTTATCAATATCCCTTCTTAAAGTAAGATGGCCATCAAAAGATTGAGGGGCACAAAAACGAATATATTTTTCGTCTTTTCTCTGGTCAACTTTGGTATATTCTTCGATTTGAATTAATTCAAAACAGGTATCGGATTCTATATTCCTATTCATCGTATAGGTTTTTCCCGTAGGAACCAATGATCCTTCTTGATACATTTTTTCAAGTTCATCGGTTTCTTTCTCCGATACCGCATATTGAGGATAACTTCCATAATTTACATTTAGAACTCCTAAGTAATCCCTATACCCCTTTTTTAAAACTTCTTCCATTCCTATAAAAGGTAAAAGAAGAGGTCTTATGGCAGGAACTTTATTTTGAGGAGATTCGTAAAATGCAGAAGCCCAAGTATCCGAAATATAGAGGGCCTTGTAAGCGTAAGAAAAGTCATGATAATTAATAATACTGGTCCAATACTTGGTTGTTCTATCATCGTAATTACCTATAGATCCTCCCGTCAAAGCAACTAAATCTGTTCCAGAACAAAAGGTTCCATATTTCTTTATAATCGATAATTTATGATCAATAATTTGTTTTTTTGTAGGTAAAGTAAGATGATAACACTTCATTTTAGATTCCCCCTAAAACTTCCTTTATTCTAACATAAGCCTTCTTTTTACGCAAGAAAAAAGGACTAGATGATTAGTCCTCTTCCCTTACATTAAAGGCCATACCTAGTACAAAGATATACGCTAATAGGTAGACCCAAAACATAAGAATTAAAATATTCGCAATGCTTCCATAGAAGACATCATAGTTTATAAACATATCCACATAGATAGAGTAAATTTCTGTTGCAATTAACCATCCAAAGGAAGCTACCAAGGCACCCGGGGTCATCTCTTTTGCTTTTACTTTTCCGTCAGGGGCTAAGAAATAAAGGGCTTTAATTAAAAAATAAATTAAGAAGAGCGACAATGGATATTTTAAAAAGTGATAGATGGTTAAAACAAAAGAAGTAATTTTAGCATTGGATATAAAGAGTAAAATGGAGTTTACAATCTGATCTCCAAAAGCTGGTACCAATAAGACAAAGACTAACAAGAGTACTAAGATAACCGTCATGAACAAGGCTTTGGCTCTTGAAAATAAATAATTCTTATCTTCAAAATGATAGATACTATTTGAAGCAATAATCATCGAATGGGTTCCATTGGAAGCAAGAAGTAAGGCAGAAGCATAGAAGATAATCATATTCACTCCTACTTCTTTGGCGGTTAGAATGGGCAAAATCATATCGACCACTTGGGAAGGAATGACTTTCGATAAGGTCACTTCTAACTCCGCTAGAGGAATCTGAAATTGTCCTGCAATGGAACCGATAATAGCAACGAGCGGAATGATCGATAAGACAAAGAAAAAGGCGAGTTGTCCTGGAAGAATACGCATCTCAGGTCTTAAAATCGTCTTTATTACTTTATCTATAAAACGCTGGATACGCTTCTTCAAGGTCTCATCCTTCTTTCTATTTTTCTTCTTTGTGTTCTCTCATGGCAAGGGTTGCTTCGTTAATGGCATCATCGATTAACTTGATATCATCGGTAATCATACTATAACCAATTGCAGCACCAAATCCATGTGGTAATTCTTTTAATTCTTTGGTTAACTTTTTGGTATAAGTAATCACTTGTTGTTCACTATAACCTACTAGATAAATTAAGAATTCATTTCCGTCCGTTCTAATGATTTCACTATTTTCAAGTTGGGTATTTACAAGGATACCCGCTGCTTTAATAATGAGTTCATCTCCTGCTTCATGTCCATAATTATCGTTTACGTATTTAACATTATTCAAGTCAATGATTACAATCGATTGAGGATATACTTGATTTTCATCCCAAGAAGCAATATTTAAATTCAAATAATTACGGTTCTTAAGAGACGTTAACATATCGGTATATTTTCTACGATCTTCTTTACGTACTTCTTTGACTTTCTTTTTTTTCTTTAAGAATAAGTATAACGCAAGGAGTACTAGTAAAGGTAATAGAATTGCGCCTAAGACAATGAAGTATAACTGTTCAAACGTCGTACGTTCTAACAAGGTCTTATTTAAGTTATTAAGTCCCGTATTACGATAGTTATAGTAAGAATTGGTATTAATGATATGGTTAAACAATTGGTAGAAAGTATCGTCTTCGGTCTTTACCATAAACTTGTAATCATTCGTCATATAATTTTCATACAACATTTCATAGTCTTTGAAAATCGTATTACGGTTATACAAATAAGTTTCACGATCTACTACGATTAAATTGTCGTTTGAAGTTAATTCCTTGATAGATGTAAATTCTTGGATATTTGCTCTACTATTGTCTTTAAAGTAATTAAACAATGCATCGTTTTTGATCATGTTGATTTTATTTCCTTTAAGGCTTTCAAAAGAAGTAACCGTTTCTTCAAATGATGTCTTTCCTAATACCACATATTTTTCAATAAATGGTGATACGGTTTCTGTATAATGATCGTTCGATGAATTATCGTAGTTGAAATAGATATCTACTTCGCCTTGACTAATCGCATTTTTTAACTGTTCCATGGAATCGTACTTACGATATGTAAATTCAATTCCTGTAAGTCTTGCCATACGTTCAATGTATTCTCCTGCAATTCCTTCTACTTTATTGTCGATGGATACTTCGTATGGGGCATTTTCTACATATCCATATATATAGTTTTTAGAAATTAAGTCCGCTCTTGTTTTATCATTGATGTTATTTTGTTCAATATAGTAATTTAAATAAGCTTTATTGTAAGCACTTACATAATAATTTCTTTTCCAACGATCAAAGTATTTCGATAGAATTTCATTTAATCTTGCATCTTCCTCTTTATCACTTAAAGAAAGTACAATCTTTTTACTTAATTCGGTAAAAGAATAATTAATCTTGTAACCAGTCGTTTTAATGGTTTCTTCTAAGTAAGTGATCTTTGGCATAATCATCATGTCAATGGTTCCATTTTCAAGAGAAGATTTCATCGCATCCATCGTATCATAGGATTCAAGTGTAAGATTACTTGCTGTTTTTAAGTAGTAACTTACTTCGGCATAATCACTTGTTAAAACTCCAATGGTCTTATTTTTAATATCAGAAATCGTGTTGATTTTAGTGTTGGTTTTAGAAACCATAACATAGTAATCTTCGGCAATTAGAATATCTTTGTTGGTTAAGGTATCTTCGTTATTTAAAAGACGAATACGGTACCCATTACTTTGAGTAGAACTGGTGCTAAGATAAGGAAGTTTATTGAACTCTAATCCTGTTGCACTTTCAAAATCGGCAAGAAACTGGAAAAGTACTCCACTTCCGTTGATTCCAAACAAAGGTAGGTCATTGATAATTTCAAAATCGACCTTGGTACTCGAATGTTCTTCTAGCCATCTTCTTTCCGTAACATTTAAACTCGTTTCACTATCTTCGTGATTGAAATAGTAAAAGACCCCTACAAAAGTAGCTAGGGCAATTAGAATCGGGATGATAATAAATAACTTCTTTTTCATTATTCAGTCACCCTATCTTTAGTCCATACGAACTCACTACTAGTTTTATGTTTAGAAGCAATCATAGGAAAATCGGTTTTTTCTTTATCTTCTTTACTGACAATGAGTTGAAAATCATAGAAAGATTTTTGATCATCACTAAACTCATCTAAGACTAATTTCCCTAACGATTTAGCTTGATCCGTCGTGGCATCATTGGAAACCGTAACCGAAACTTTTACCAAAAGACATTTCTCATCCGTTGAAACATTACTAACAAATTTTTGACTTTCTAGACTTTCTTTTACTTTTTGGTACGTCTCACTAGCAATGGGATGAAGATCCTTACCCTCATCTCTTCCATAGCAAATATCACTTTCATTATTGGTTACTAATAAGGAATAGGCAAAATGACCTGCCACCACTAAAATAATGAAAACAAGGATAGCAGCAAGGGTCATTTTATATTGTTTAATAAAATTCATTCTTCCACCTCTTTATTGTAGTTCTATTATACAATAAGTTTCAGGGTTATGCAATTCTTACTTGGTTAACTCTTCGAGTAAGAGTTTGTTCACTAAGACGGGATTGGCTCCCCCTTTTGTTTCTTTCATAATCTGTCCCATCAAGTATTTTAGGGCACGTTCTTTTCCAGCATGGTAATCATCGACACTAGCTTGGTTTTCAAGAAGTACTTTTTTAACGACTTGGTTAAGACTATCGGTATCGTTTACTTGAGTAATACCATGTTTCTTAATGACTTCATCGATAGGTAAATCCGTTTCAAGTAAATCAGTAAAAATCTCTTTTAAGATTTTACTCGTAAGACTTCCTTCTTCAAGACGTTTAACAACATCCGTTAATTTTTCCATCGATAGTTTGGTATCGGTAATCTTTTTTCTATTCTTATTCAAATAAGCAAGGGTATCCCCTAATAGAATATTACTCGCAAGGACTAAATTTAATTCCTCGGGAGCACTTAATAAAAAGTC
>CANRHM010000056.1 GCA_947630415.1 uncultured Bacilli bacterium
CTTTTCAACTGGTTGTTTCCGATATGACTGCCTTTTGGGCTAATAGTCATTATTATGAATTAACTTTATTTATGGATTTATTTAACAATGAGATTATTTCTTATTCTTTATCTAATAAAAAAGGTGATCCTAATACTTATCACTTTGCTTTAAATGATTTAATCACAAAAAAAGAAGAATATAAAGACCTCGAACTAATCTTGCATACCGACCAAGGTTCTGTATACTCTTCAAAGAAATTCAATGAATCTCTTCCCTTATATAATATCATACATTCTATGTCTAAGCCAGGTACACCTACTGAAAATGGTGCCATGGAGTCTATCAATGGTTGGATCAAAGAAGAACTCTTCATTGATTTTAATATTAACTCTTGTGATAATATTCCTAAACAAATTGAAGATTACATTTATTTCTTCAATAACGAAAGACCTCAAGCTGCTTTAAATTATCATACTCCTGCCGAATACAAACATTATTATTACAACAAAGAGAATTAATTTCCTTAACCCCCCTCATATTTTATATTTTTTGTCTACTTTTACTTGACTAATGCAAAGACCTACTTCAGTTGCCTCTTAACATTTTCGATTGCACTTTTTTCAAGACGAGAGATTTGCGCTTGACTAATACCTAATTCGCCTGCGATTTCGACTTGTGTTTTACCTATGATAAAGCGTTGATCAATAATATATTGTTCTCTTGGAGATAAAGTCCTTAAAGCATTTTCTACAGCCATTCGTACATCTAAGTTTTTTTCTTTTAAGGATTTATCTTCAATTTGATCATATAGATAAATGGTATCTCCTCCATCATTATAGATCGGTTCAAACATACTAATAGGATCTTTCAATGATTCAAGAGCGGTAATGATATCCATTGGATCTTCCCCTAGTTTTTCGGCTAATTGTTCAATCGAAGGTTCTTTTCCTAAATCAAGCATTAACTGTTCTTTAATACGTAATGCTTTATAAGCCAAATCTTTTAGAGATCTACTTACTCGAACTGAACTGTTATCGCGCAAATAACGTTTTACTTCCCCTAAAATCATGGGAACGGCATAGGTTGAAAACTTGACCTCATGGGCTAAATCAAAATTATCAATAGCCTTCAATAGACCAATACATCCCACTTGAAATAAATCATCCATGTTGTCACTTCGATTGGCATACTTCCGTAAAATGCTTAACACGAGTTTTAAATTGCCATTTACGAGTTCTTCTCTTGCTTCTGTATCTCCTTCTTGCATTCGAATAAAGAGTCTTTTCATCTCTTCATTACTTAATACTTTAATATTCGCTGTATTCACGCCACTGATTTCTACTTTGTGACGTGCCATATTTTCCTCCTTACTTAAATAATGAGGAAAAAGCGATTATTTTATACAAAAAGAAACGATTTACGGATTTACATCGTTTCTTTTTTTCATAAAAGCTAAACCTTTATAATTCGGTCTATCAACATATTTTAACAATACCGAGTCCCCTATTTGAATATCAAAATCTTGTTTTGGATTTTCTAAAACGGTAACCGTATAATATTGTTTTTCATCGTCATAGTCGGTAATTTTGCCTTCTAGAAATTCCTTTTTATGATCGGGTGTAATTACTAAGAATTTGACATTATCAGGAATTACTGGATCACGATAATTATCGAGTCCTACTTCATCTCTTGTTAAGACCACTTTAGGATAGTCTTTATAATAAGCATCCATTTCTTCTACTACTTGATCGGTATAACGAATTTTTTTAATAAGTGGAATAGGAACGGGAGTAAGATGTAATTTTTCCATTTCACTATACCTCAAAATATCAAGTCGTTTATCGAGTCTTTTTTTATCTAAAAAGGCTTCCTTATCTTCTACTTCAATAGTACTTAATACCCGCATTGACAAACCACATTCATGGTCAATATAACTATAAACTAAAATAGGATATTTTTTATTCTTTAAATGAAAGAGTCGATGCATTCTTTTAATATCCTTTTCATTTTCTAATAAGAACCACTTTCGATCGAGTTCACGAAAGGTCATTTCCTGGGCTAACATATCTGTACCACCACCTATTTTATTGTACCACAAGTAGACTAAAACCTTTCCTTTTTTTATACGAAAAGTGTCAAGTAAAAAGAAAAAAGCCACTTCTAGGCTTTAAAATCTAATTTAATAAGTTTAGGAACAGAATCCGTATTTACCTCGTTATTAAGTTCTTCAAAACTTGTTAATAGACTATTAGCAAGAGTTTCTCTTGAAGATTTATTGATTCTGTTTTCTAAACACATGGCTTCAGCAAAATCAGCGCATTCGATTTTATCTTGGTCTCTAGAAAGTGCACAAGCAAAAGCGGTATCCATAATCGATAAGGCTAAATCCGGATTATATAAAATATCGTTATAGACTCTTCGTGCTTTTTCGGTTACTTTTAATAAATAAGTGAAAATCAACTCTTTTTCAGCATCATTAAAAGGAATCTCTAATTTTGTTTTTAAAGCAAAGTCTTTTAACTTTTCTTCTAAGATTTCATACATCACATCATCCGTTGGTTCTAATACGTCCACTTTTTTAAATCTTCTTTTTAAGGCAGGATCATTTTCGATGTAACGTTCGTATTCATCACTGGTGGTGGCCCCAATGATTTTAATTTGTCCACGATCGAGATAGGGCTTTAGCATATTAGCAAAATCCAAGGTGGAGTCACTCGAAGATCCAGCCCCAATTACCGTATGAAGTTCATCTATAAACAAGAAAACTTGTTTTGCTTTTTCTACCTCTTTTAGAAGATCTTCACATCTTTTTTCAAAATCTCCTCGGTATCTTGTTCCACTTACTAAACTAGAAGTGTTTACTTTGAAAATTTGATAGTTTTCTAGTGCTCTTGGAACCGTTCCTAATTGTAACTGATAAGCAAGTCCTTCGACAATGGATGTTTTACCAACACCAGGAGGGCCTACTAAAAGAGCAGATTTTTCTCTCGATAAAAGACTTAAAATCAAATTATGAAGTTCCGCGTCTCGCCCTACCGCAGGATTGGTAAGATACTTCTGATCATTTAATAGAGTTCCATACTTCTCCAACATTTTAAAAGAAGGCATCTTATCTTCCTTTGAATCTTTGCCATATTTCTCATAAAGAAGTGCTAAAAGAGCATCGTCATCAATATCGTCAAAATCCATTCTATTTCTTCTCTTATACCAACGTACGGGTTGCTTATTTAAAAGGTCTTTTTGAAAGCCTAAAAAATCTACTCTACTATGTTTTTCTACATATTTATCAAAAGGATGCACCGCCGTTATAAGTGAATCCGCATCCGTATCGTATTCTGAAGTAGGAATCGTATATCCTTTATATTCTCCAGTAACTAATTGAGTAACACATCTATTCTTGCTATTTTCAAATAATAGTCCACCTTCAATTCCCTCTAAATGATAGACCGTCTGTTCCCTACCTTGATACTCAATTAATCTTTTTTTCATCACAAAACACATACAAAATGTACAGATACTCATAGAGCACCCTTCTTTCTTTTTTTAGTAAAGTTATCATATCTCAAATGTTTTCAAAATACAAGAAAAAAGCCTTTACTTAAGACTTTTTTGTTTTTGTTTTATTTTACGCACCAATATGCTAGCATCTCTTGGTTTGGTATCGTAGTCTTCCACTTCATCCACTAAAGTATATAACTGGTCAGCCATTTCCGTTAAGGAAATAGTACTTAGTTCATCTAGTTTTAACTGTTCTTTATAAAGAAGCCTAAAAACATTATTTAAAAACCTGCTATCAATAATGGAAGGAGGATAGCCTAAAGAAGATAAAGGATAACCTATGCGGTTCACTCGTTTAAAACCTTTTTCCATAAAATCGTTAATTTGAAGTAATAAGGATTTAAGATACGTTTCTTGCGAAGGGGATGCAAAATCATTCATTAAAAGACGATATTTACTGTACTGAAAAGAAGTAAGTTTATTTCCTAACAAATAAATGTACGTTAATAGATCAAGATAGGCATCGTTTTTACCATCGTATTGATAGAAAACTTGATTGATACCTACAAAATGTTCTTCTTGATAACTCGAAGTAACGATTAAACGATGATAAAACGATAAAAACTGTTCTAAGGAATAATGTTCAAACGGATGCGGTAGTTGTACTTCATGGCTTTGATACCGTTCGGTATAAGTAGCAAGCGTTTTAGCTTCATCTTTTCCCATTTCAATAATATCAATCAAATGTCCTTCCTGGTCAAATAACACTTTAATACAAGGACGATTTGTATCTACCATAATCCAGTTAGGATAGATGTGTATCTTTTGATCATTCAAAAGACAATCTGTAAGATTTAATTTTTGAAGTGCTTCCTGAAATAGTTTATTTTCTTTTAGTATCATCTTATCCCTCCTTTTCTATCTTTTTCTATGATAACATAAGTGTTTTTAGAAGACAAACACAAATAATTATTTTAAGTCAAAAAAAGCACTTGATCTAAACCAAGTACTTCTTTTTTTTAAATGTATAAATGTTCCTCTCTTTTGGGATGAGGGAAAACATCGCGTTCCTTGGCATATTTCGGAACTAAAATGACTTTTTCCGCTTTCAAACTTTGAGGTACATCGATGACCCTTTGATTTCTACTTCCTTTAAAGTAAAGGTCTAGACTTCGTTCTTCCAAAAGGAATGGACCATCGACTAAAGCATCGACGTAATCTAATACTTTACGCATCTTTTCATCTTGTAAAACTTCTTCGTACAAGTAACCGGTATAACACCAAACGGAAAGACCTAACTTTTTAGCATACTTAGCAATTTCATAGCATGCTTCCGGTTGATATAAGGGGTCTCCTCCCGATAAAGTAATACCATCTTGTCCTTCGAGTTCACGAAGAGCCAATTTCACATCTTCCACATCGACTTCCATACCACCATCCACTTTCCAAGTTTCAGGATTGTGGCATCCTTTACAGTGATGAGGACATCCTTGTGTCCAAAGAACAGCACGGATTCCTTCCCCATCGACAATGGAATCTTTTTGTAAATCGGCTGCTAATCTTATTTTCATAAATTAATGGTTAGAAGCAAGAATACCTTCTGTACCATGTTTTACACGGTCACGTTCTTCTGCTTTCTTTCCGTTGTTGAAACGATCTGTCGTTCCTACAAGGTATCCTGTAATTCTTCTAATGCGTTCAAATCTTACGCCTTCTCCAATCATTCTTTCATTATCTTTCATAATATTTTCCTCCTCTTATCTTCCACAGCAAGTTAAACTTGCATTTTTAACTCTTTCAACCGTAACGCCCTCGCCCTCTTTACGACCACATCCTGGGCATACATCTCCGATAACACCGGTGTAGCCACATACAGGATCACGATCGACTGGGTGATTGATAGCACCATATCCAATATCGTTATCGTGCATGATACGAACAATTTTCTCAAATGCTTCCACATTGTTCGCCGTATCACCATCCACTTCGATATAACTGATATGTCCACCATTAGTATATTTATGATAAGGACCTTCGAGTTTCAACTTATCAATAATCGATATATTGTAATATACAGGAACATGGAACGAATTCGTATAGTATTCGCGGTCTGTAACGCCTTCGATAATACCGTAAATCGATTTGTCGATCGCGGTAAATCTTCCCGATAATCCTTCGGCAGGAGTTGCAATGAGCGAGAAATTAAGTTTGTACTCTGCTACATACTGATCGCATCGTTCTCTCATAAATTTAATAATTTCAAGTCCTAATTCTTGACTCTTCTTGCTTTCACCATGATGTTTTCCCGTTAATGCTTTCAAACATTCTGCAAGTCCAATGAAACCAATCGTTAATGTTCCATTTTTAAGAACTGGTTTTAACCGTTGGTTCGGACGAAGTCCTTTCGAATTAATCCAAACACCTTGACCTAATAAGAATGGAAAGTTATAGACTTTCTTACTGCATTGAATCTCAAAACGTTCAAGTAATTGGTCTTTTACTAAATCCATCAAATCGCCAAGTTCTTTATAAAAGCCTTCCATATCGGCTTTCTTTTCACCTTGAACAATACCATGTTTAATACCTAGTCTTGGTAAGTTAATCGAAGTAAATGATAAGTTTCCACGACCCGGAACCACTTCTAAATCAGGATTAGCAGGGTTTGCCATAACACGTGTACGGCATCCCATGTAAGCAATCTCGGTTCTATAATCGCCTTCTTTATAATAAGGAAGGTTGAACGATGCATCGATAAAGGCAAAGTTAGGGAAAAGTCTTTTAGCTGAAACCTTACAAGCTAAATGGAACAAATCATAGTTCTTATCCCCTACTTCGTAGTTAAGTCCTTCTTTGACTTTAAAAATCGAAATTGGGAAAATAGGCGTTTCTCCTTTTCCAAGTCCAGCATCTAATGCATACAAGTAATTTTTAACCACCATTCTTCCTTCTGGAGAAGTATCTGTTCCAAAGTTGATAGATGAGAATGGAACTTGTGCTCCTGCCCTTGAGTGCATGGTATTTAAGTTGTGAATAAAAGCTTCCATCGCTTGATAGGTAATTCGATCCGTTTTAGCAAGTGCTTTATCATAAGACGTACGGAAGATTTTTTCTACTTGTTCACTCTCTTTATAATAACTTCCAAAAACTTCTTCAATATCGAATTCGATTGATTTTAAATGGTCGATATCTTTTACAATATTATCCCATTTAAGAAGTCCAACGAATCCTAATAGATCGAAGTAATCGTAAAGCATTTGTTTAAATTGTTTACGGAAAGTTTTTAGTACACCTGGAGCCATAAAGTAATCAAAGGCAGGGATACTTTGACCTCCATGTTGGTCGTTTTGGTTCGACTGAATAGCAATGGCAGCAAGTGCTGAATAACTCATAATATCTTGTGGGCAACGTAAGTGTCCATGTCCTGTTGAAAAACCATCTTTAAATAACTCATTTAAATCGATTTGACAACAAGTAGTAGTTCCCATCGGTAGGAAGTCCATATCGTGAATATGAATTTGTCCACTATCGTGGGCTTCTGCAAAACGGGGTTGCATTAAATATGATTTAGCAAATTCTTTAGCAAGGGTACTACCATATTGAAGCATGGTTCCCATTGGGGTATTACCATCAACGTTTCCATTTTCTCTTTTTGCGTCTTCATCCTTGGCATCCTTTAACGTAAGGGACTCAATTGCTTTCGTTAGTTTGTGGTAACGCATTTGGAAGATCTTGCGTGATTCCGATCTTCTTTCACGATACGACGCAAACGATTGTAATACATCTTGATATTTTAAATCTTGTAATTTCTTTTCGATCAAGTCTTGAATATCTTCAATCTTAATTAAATCAATTCCTTGATAACCTTTCTTGATCGCATCCAATACGGCTACAAATACTTTATTGGTATCTTCTTCGGTGTATTCTTCATTTGTAACACTATCGAATCCTTTCTTGATTGCAAGAGCAATCTTTTCCTCGTTGAAAGCAGTTTTTTTACCATCTCTTTTAACTACTTTCAATGCGAAGGCATCCTTCGCTGTTGTAACCATTTTACCACCTCTCCATCTTATAAACTTTTGTATTTTTAATACATCTTCATTGTAGTATTTAACTATGCAAAAATCAATACAGTTTTGCACACTTTTTTGACCCCAAAATTTGATTTCCTTATAGGATAAGGATTTCTTAAAAAAATTTTTTTCAAATTTGACGTAAATTTACATTTTTAAGACACGATTTTTTACCTTTTTAATTTAAAAAATATCAAAAAAGTCGTTTTTTATCTGTTATCAAAAAGTTAATTTCCTTATTTTATAAGGTTTTTGTATTTTTATTGCATAATAAAAATAGACCTTTGCATTTTTTTATTTTTACAAAAGGTCTATTTTGCGCTAGAACTGATGTTTAAGACTTTAGGGCCTCTAAAGGCGGGAATTTATCAGTTTTGAAACTTTACATTGTTCTTCTACCCTTTATTTATAAGGATTTTCTTGTCAAATTTTAA